>QJPH01000564.1 GCA_003242955.1 Candidatus Methylumidiphilus alinenensis | reverse complement strand
AAATGGTACGCACAGCGCCGATGGAGACGGTACGCAC
This sequence comes from Candidatus Methylumidiphilus alinenensis, assembly GCA_003242955.1. Taxonomy (GTDB): domain Bacteria; phylum Pseudomonadota; class Gammaproteobacteria; order Methylococcales; family Methylococcaceae; genus Methylumidiphilus; species Methylumidiphilus alinenensis. The sequence goes on along the minus strand of QJPH01000564.1, from coordinate 34,070 downwards.
AGCGTACCCTACGACGATAGAGATCATGCGCAGATAAGCGAATGGTTGTCGGCTTTGCATGAATACTTGCCCGAACCGATCATAAGCCGGCTATTAGCCAGCTTGGGATCGGCTTACGCGACTGACGGCCCGGTGGCGGTGCGTTCTGAACTTGAGCATTGGTTGACTAGCCTTGATCCTGATGAAGCGCAACGGAATTCGGGCCTCGCGGCTTTGTTAGCGCAGCTTGCGCCAGCAGTAGGGTACGCTATGCGTACCGGCATCGTGAACCCCGATGGTACGCACAGTGTACCCTACGCCGACGGAGGCGGGACGCACAGCGTACCCTACGCCGATAGAGGCGGTACGCGCAGCGTACCCTACGGCTACGGTACGCACAGCGTACCCTACGCCGATGGAGACTACGCCGATGAAAATGGTACGCGCAGCGTTCCCTACACTTACAGCGATACGGACGAGTTATACCTCGGCAATGCGGGTTTGGTGATCCTCTGGCCTTTTATAAAAACGTTTTTCGATAGGCTGGATTTGTTGGAGGTAGATCGTTTCAAGAGCGAAGGCGCACGCCAGCGCGGGGTGGCTTTGCTGCAATACTTGGCTACCGAAGACCCTGCCCCGCCGGAATATCTGTTGCCGCTGAACAAGCTGCTGTGTGGCATCGAATTGGACGCCGTTTTTGAATTGGAATATCCCTTGACCGAAGCGGAAAGGGACGAATGCAACTCGTTATTGACAGCAGTGATCGCGCAAGCCCCCATATTGAACAATATGTCGATTCCGGGTTTTCGCGGCAGTTTCCTGTTGCGGTTAGGGATACTCAGCCTCCGCGACGGCATTTGGCTGTTGCGGGTCGAGCGGGAAACCTACGACCTGGTGCTGGACCGCTTTCCGTGGGGTTTTGAATGGGTCAAGCTGCCATGGATGGAAACCCCTCTACAGGTGGAATGGTGATGGGTCAGCAATTCTCATTTTGGCAAAGATTAATAAGGGGGGGTTGGAACCCGCCCGGTTCTGTTCAAAATGAGAATTGCTGGTGATGGATGCCCTGGTTGCTTTACTTCCGCAGTACCCTTATTTTACCAACCGTTTCAAATATTTTTTCCATGAAAATAATCCGTTACATTGATTCGCAAGGCCATATTGGCTATGCCTCGCAGCAGTCGGACGGCACAGCGCTGGAGATTGAAGGGAATCTGTTTGGTGATTTTCAAGTCACAGACCGTCGGGCCGATGTGTCAAAGTTGCTCGCCCCGATTCAGCCTGTGGCGATTGTGTGCATTGGCTTGAACTACCGGTTTCATGCGGAGGAGACGAAAGCGGCCATTCCCCAGCATCCCGTGGTGTTCATGAAGCTGCCGAATGCCATCCAGCATCCGGGGGAGCCTATCCTTCTGCCTACGCATTTGAAAAGCGACAAGGTCGATTATGAGTGTGAACTGGCAGTGGTCATCGGCAAGGCAGCCAAGAATGTGAGCCGGGAAAACGCCATCGCCCATGTGCTGGGCTATACCTGCGCGAATGATGTGAGTGCCCGCGATTGGCAGAAGTCCGGCGGAGGTGGTCAGTGGTGCCGTGGCAAGACGTTCGACACGTTCTGCCCACTCGGCCCGGTGCTGGTCACCGCCGACGAAATTCCCAACCCAAACAATTTAAGGCTAAAGACCATCCTCAACAGCCAGACCATGCAGGATTGGAACACCAACGACATGATTTTCGACGTGCCTGCGTTGATTGAATTTTTAAGCGGTAGCACGACGCTAATGCCGGGAACCGTGATTCTGACCGGCACACCGCACGGTGTCGGCATGGCGCGCAACCCGCCGGTTTGGCTACGGGATGGCGACACGGTGACGATAGAAATCGAACAGATCGGCAGGCTAACCAATCCGGTCAAGGATGAACCGAGCTAACGGTCGGACTGCCATCCTGTCGTTACGTATAAACTGACTCAAACAATTCGTATTGGTTTTGTCGGTTTATGACTTCGGCGGATCACATCCCTGTATCCGCCCTTGTACGGCCCTCTTTTTGAAAAAAAAAGCCCGAATTGCATTTCTTATCCTAAAAATCAGATTTTTTCCGATATACAAATCTCCACAGCTTTGAAAAGATTGACACCTTGTCAATCGCTTTCCAAGCTCTTAAGAGAAAAACGAACATGCAATCTTCCGTGGTCGGGATGAATTTACAACGGTTTGATGCCCAAGATGATACAGCCACGATATTGGGCAATCCTAGGCTGGAATTGCCCAAGCTAAGCATTCCGATGGACGAGCAGACCGGACATGGTTACATAGAGATGATGCAATTGGCGATAGGGGGAAATATGCATAGGGCATCATACTTTTTCAAACCGGCCACGAACGGGGAGTGGGTAACCGTGGTGGATATTACCGGAGAAGTAAGCGAGCCTTTGTTTTTTGTCCAATCTGCGTGGTGTGGCAAAGCCATGCTCTTTGACCGCAGGGCCAAGACGGAGATGATCTTTGGGGAGGGTCTGTGTACATTCCAATTAATGGATGGCTTTGACCAACAAGGCCGGGTTGCGGGTGGCGGGACGATGGAGTTGGAGTCTTTTGATATTGGCTATTCGTTGCTCTGCCAATTGTTAGGCACGGCGAATGCCGAGAAGCTACTGACGCATTTGGGGATAGCCAAGGCGCATTCGGCGAATGTGTTGCACGTTCCTCGGCATATCTGCGCTATTTTGCACACCTGTTTTACCTCGACATTCGACGGCGACCTCCATAAACTCCATGCCCAAGCCAAGTTGTTGGAATTTCTGTGTGCGCTGGCGGGGCATTTTTCCGGCAAGCCCCCGCGCCCAGCGAAGAAATGCAAACCCGATTTGCTGCACCACTTACACGAGGAATTGACTCAGTTAATGGGTGAACCGCCCTGCTTGGACGAATTGTCAAGGCGCTATGGCCTTTCGGCGCGGACTTTGAACGAGGCATTCAAGGAGGAATACGGGCAATCGATTTATGTTTTCGTCAAAGACCACAGGCTCATTCTCGCCCATGAGTCATTGCAACATTCAAAGCAACCTTTGAAGCTGGTCGCGGCAAAATTAGGCTATTCCCACGTCAACCATTTCATCAATGCGTTTAGCAAAAAATTCGGCTACCCGCCAGGGAGCATTCAGCGTAAATCCAGCATAAAATGATTGCGAGGGGTCGCCAAGGGCGCAACAGCAATTCTCATTTTTAACAAAGCCCCGTCATTTCGGCAGGGATGCCGAAATCCAGGCCAAGGACGGTAACAAGCCAACGGATTTAAGCCCATCATAATCAACGTGTTGCCATCCGTGGTCGCTTGATTTCGGCATCCCTGCCGAAATGACGGGGTTATATTTATCACTTCTGGCCCGAACTTAGAATCGCTGGATCACCTCGCCTCGTACATAGGTAGCCACTCAAAATGCAAATTTGTATAAGTTGTTCATGCACAGTAACTTAATTTGCCTCAATGCCATTGCTGAATAGGGTGATATAGCTGTCACTCGCAACATAAAGAGTGTTGCCATCGAAAGAGACGGCGAGAGGACAAGCAGTAGTCATGCTGTTCTCACCCAAGGTAAATGTTTGGACAACGAAAAGGCCATCCACCGCAATAACCGAGACGGTCTTGTTATTTGACACGAAGACGCAGCTACTATCGGGTGTCATCGCGATTGATTTTTGTCCACTACCTACTTGGAATGTTTGAACCACAGACAAATCATTGGCATCAATCACCGATACCGTGTCGCTGCCGGCATTGGCCACAAAGACATAGTTTCCATCGGGTGTGATTGCGAGGGATTGTGGGTTGGCGCCGACCGAGAGGGTGGCGGTTACGCTGAAACTGTTGAGATCAAGCACCGATACCGTGTCGTCTCCACTACATGTCACAAAGGCATACTGACTATTGGGTGTAATGGCGATTGAGCAAGGGTTTTGTCCCACGGCGATGGTGTTCAGTTGGCTAAAGGATGCAACTTCGACCGGGATTACATAGCCATTGCCAAAGACTATCAACACATAATCACCATTCGGTGTGATGGCGATGCCCATAGACTCCTCTGCCGACAATTGCAGACTATTGAACGACCAATTCTGAGTCAGGTCAACCACCGTTAGGATCCCTGCGGTGGCAACGTACATAGAGGAACTGTCGGGCGTAATGACCATGGGTGTTGTACAACCATATATCGAAAAAGGGAATCTACTGACAGGTTGGGGGAAATCTTGCATAAACGCATTTACGTCAAAGAATAGTAAATTACCATCGGCAGCCCCACCGTAATCCAATGTAAGCAGGTATTCTAGGTTCGGGGTAATCACCATACTTGATAAATTATAATCATCTATCGTGAATGCGCTTAAAAAGCCTTTACTGGTAGAATAATACCCGACACCGGCGAAATTTTCTTCAAGCGCAAAAGATGGATTATATCCAACAAAATACGTTTGATTATCCGCTGCGTTGATAACGAAAGGAGGACTCCCCATTGATCGAATGGAAGAAGACCACTGCCATGGAAAAGGTTTGAAGCTTTTAGTCATTGCTTGACCTTCAACCAAACCTTTCACGGTCAGGGTGTAAATAGGCTCAAACGGACTGTTCAGGGTGAGAGTGCCTGTCAATGGCAGTGACGCAGATGAAGCGGGTTGCCATGATCCCTGAAGAGAGAAAACAGGTACGTTGGGTGACATCACTTCCCAAGTTATAGTCAGCGAGTCACCGTCCGTAACGTAACTAAATTGCTGGATCACCGGCGCAGGATAAAAGTCTGCCAACTGAATGGTCTTCGTTGTCATTACGTCACTTAGCACATAAGCCGTGATGGTATAGTCGTCTGGCGGGTATGGGGCATCAATGACTGCACTTTGATCGCCGGGATTGAATGGGGCACTATCGGGTGCTGCCCATGAACCCTCAACATAGAATGCCCCTAAGACATCCCACTTCAGTATCATAGGGTATCCAGTCGCGCTCGGTAATAATTTTGGCGCAAAGCTGTTGATGACTGGAGGGGCTATCGCACAGGTGAAACTGGCTTGAGTATCATCCCCATCTGCTGTGAGTACATAATAGGCACATGACCTGTTTTGAGCATCTGCATAGGACAGTTCTACGGTTTTAGAATCATTCAATCCCAACGGTTCTGTAACCCACGAACCATAAACTTCAATAGCCCCCAAGCTTGTCCAATTCAACGCCAGTTGGTACGGGGTATTTGAAGTTGGTTGCACCGTTCCAGTAAGGCTTATCGTTGGAGTAACCTCTATCCTAATCTGCGTGGGAGTGGGCGAGACTTGATCAGTTTGGGTCAACTGTAAAGTGACATCCGTAGAGAAAAAAAGTTGTAGGGTTTTTGAACCAGTGTTGCCGATTGATTGTGGCAGTTGGACGCTTCCATAGGAGATGGTATAAACCCAGCCACTGGGTCCTGCCCATGTCACCACCACATTATCCCCCGCGTAACTGGTATAGGTGTTTGCAGTGAATGAGATTTGATCAGGCGTTAAGGGCTTCAAAATAGCAAAGTCAAATTCACTATTGGCGACTAGCGGCATGGTAAACTCGTCCAGTTTGCAACTTGCAATGCCATAACTGTCATTGACCGTAATATTGTTCAATGAGAATTTCAACGGAAGACCGCCAGGCTCTATCACAACACCAGAATTTCCACTATATTCAAAGATCACCTCAAAATTTGCACCTGATTTATCATATTGGGTAGTCTGGGTCCAATCATCCGGCGGACCGACTATAATTGAACTGGTATTGCCAATGAGGGTAAGATCATTGTCCCCTACACCCATGGGAAGGTAGACTTGCAAGGCTTTAAGGGTGACAGGAAACATGCTTTGGTTTTCTACACTGATATTGATGTAGAAATCCTGCGTCCCCGGTGTCGCAGCCGAGTTAGTGACTGTGTAAATTAATTGGGTGGTCATTTTTATATTCTCCTATTCGCGTTTCAATTGTAAAATGGCTATAAGCTGTCGATTGGGTTAGGCGCGTCTTCTTGCGCCGTAACCCAACGCTGGTAAGCGATCTTTGTCGGGTTACGCTACGCTACCCCGACCTCCTTTTTTTACTCGTTCTCAAGCTGGGACTCACGTCGTTATACACAAGTCCGGGCAAGCCGCCATTTCGGCAGGGATGCCGAAATCCAGGCCATGGACGGTAACCAGTCGGTTGTGCAGTGCTTGATTTAGGTAACATGCCAACCCGTAGTTTCATGTTCGCGGTTGCTGGGACATCTGTCGTGGCCCCCAGTTTGCCATCCCTGGACGCTGGATTCCGGCATCCATGCCGGAATGACGGATCTTCGATATTTGTGCATAACGATGATATCTGGAAATTGGGAACCAGAACAACCCATGCGAATCTATTTCAAGACTAATACAGAATAATTGTCGAAGTCCCCATAAATACCACTCACTATATAAAGACTGCTACCATCGGGTGAGAAGGCGGGAGGAGGAAGAGTCAAATTGGACATAGCATATACATGCATGGTTTGGACAACGCTCAGAGTTTCCACATCAATGATCGACACGATGGAGCTATTCGACACAACGACGTAGCGGCTATCCGATGAAACGATGATTGACTTTAAGCCTGAACCTACAGGTATGCTTTGACCTACGGTAAAAGCATTTGCATCAATCACCGATACCGTGTCACTACCCGTGTTGGCAACAAACGCATAGCGACCATCCGGGGTGATTACGATGGATTGTGGATTGGCATCAACCGTGAGTGTAGCGGTTACGCTTAAGCTGCTTAGATCAATCACCAACACCGTGTTGTCGTTATCCGATACCACCAAGGCATACTGATTATCCGGTGTGATGGCAATAGCACAAGGGTTTTTATTTGCCAGGATAATGGCAGGGGGCAATGTATTTGATTGTACCGTTAAAGGTATCACATAGCCATTGCCGGAGGCATCGGTGCTCACACCAATGAGAACAGTTTCGCCATTCGGAGTGATGGACATGCAAGTTACATTCGCCCCTGTGTAATAAGGCATTTTGATCTCATTGCTGCCACCACTCGCTAGATTAAACCTCGTGGTCAATGCTAAGTGAGCTGCATACAAATAAGAGTTGTCCGGGGTGATGGCAACGATACTCGCAAGCCCGAGATCATAGCTACCATTGGCTTGAGCAGTAGCAATATCATAAGATAAAGCTTCCCATAATTCATCAAATTTTTGAAAAACTAATAGCAAGGTTTTCCCGTCAGGAGTGACCAGCATGTTAGTGTATGGATTGAAAGGGATATTGATCTGATTTGCTATTTTTCCATTTGAAACAATATATGCACCATACAAAAATGTAAAATTGCCATTGTTGTCTTCAATCCCGTAAAATCCAACGAGGCAAGTAGCATTATCGGGAGCAATGCAACTAAGATTATTAGGTAGGTATTTGAATGGGATGCACTCCACCACCCCCCACAGGATGCTAAGCTCTTGCTGGATTGACTGGCCGCTGACCAAGCCATTGGCTGTCAGCGTAAAACTTGAGGCGTATGGGCTGTTCAGTGTTTGTGAACCCGTTGCTGGCAATGATGCGGATGACCCGGGTTGCCATGAGCCATGAACCGATAAAATTGCTGGGTTTTCGTCTGCCGGTTGCACTTTCCAATTCAACCCTAGCGTATTGGCATTCACCGAGCAAGTAAATTGTTCAATAACCGGCGTAGAGATATAGGATGCTGTTTGAATCGTGTTAGTTGTATACACATCACTGAGTACAGTGGCGGTGATCGTATATTCCGCTGCAAAAGGGGCATAAATCGGTGCACTTTGGTCGTTGGCATTAAATTGGGTAGTCCCTGCCCATGAACTCTCAACATAAAAAGCCCCCGAGACATCCCATGCCAGCACAATATAATACCCATTGTCGTCCTGTTGCAATGATCCGGGTGCAAAGCTGTTGACGACCGGGGGGGAAACCATACAGGCTTTAGTGTATTGCAAAGCATCGGTGGGGTCATCCGAAGTGGCAGTGAGTATATATTGGCTACTTGCATTATAGGGGACTATTTGTGCGGGTAAATCAGCACTGTTTAAGTCCAAGCTTCCATTAATCCACGAACCCGTCAGCTTGCTGGCATACAGTGTTGACCACGCCAACACCAACTGGTTGATGCCATCATTTGTTTGTGCCATACCCGTAAAGATTATGCAGGGTGTGACCTTTACGGTAAACTGGACGGGGTTAAGAGGAGTTTGCCCGGTCTGGGTCAATTGCAACGTAAAAATTGTCGGTGTCAAAAGGGTGAAAGATTGCGAACCCTCATTATCCGTTGTTTGCGGCAGTTGCTTATCGCCATACGTGATCGTATAAATACAGCCAGCAGGCCCAGCCCAATACACGACCACATCATCGCCCGCTTGGACGACATAAGAACTTGCATAAAATGAAGGGCTCGTTGGCGTGGGCTGTTTGGTAAATGAAAACTCGATTTGATTGACTGGTGTCGGTGATTCAGTATGTTCAGTCAGCATGCAGTCCGCAGTACCCGAACTTGAATTTACCGTAATATTTCCTACTGTAAACGGCAAGGCATTACCACCCGGTGATATTAAAATTCCATTGTTGTTGCTATAATGGAATGTCACATTAAAACTATCCCCCGCAGCAGAAACGGAGCCTGAGGAAAACCAGCTAGCGGGTGCCATATATTCGATTGAGGCCGTGTCGCCGATGGGTGTAAGATCATTCTCGCCGTCACCCATGGGGATGGCGATTTGAAAGGATTGCAGGGTAACCGGCATCCCGCCCCGGTTTTCAACACTAATGTTGAAATAAAAGTCGAGTGACCCAGGCGTAGGAACTAAATTATCATTGTTTATTTCGTAAGTTAACAATGTCGGCATTTTCATATCCTCTTTAATTAATGTTAATTTTGTGACATTAAAAACGCTGTATCAGCAATTCTCAGTTTGAACAAAACCGGGCGGGTTTGGAACCCGCCCCTACGAATTAACCTTCCATATCCTGTTTATAATGCATTGATAATTTGGAGTTAAATTCCCTGCGTAGGGGCGGGTTCCAAACCCGCCCTTACTAATCTTTGCCAAACCGAGAATTGCTGCTGCGTTTATAGCTGGAGTTGCAACCAGCCTTCCCTTAGGCTTGGCGCTTGCGTGGGAAAAAGTGCCGCGTCATCGGCATCCACAATCCCATCCTGCTCCCAAGTGTCGCTGTCGGCTTGCAGCCAACTCCATGTCCCTTGATTGACGGCGGGTTGCGGGGTGCGCAACGTGCCTGGGTCGGCCAGTATCGGGCCGGTCTGGAAATTAACCAACAGGCTTTTGAGGAAGTCTTGCACCGCGTTGGCATCCACGGTCACGCTGTTGACGGGCAGGATGCCGGTATACGCATGCACACTACCCTGCGGGTCGAGTATCAGGGTGAGCGTGACACCACTGGCCGAGTTGGGTGTCACGGTAACATCCCCCTGATAAACCGGGCTGATGCCACTGGTTTCCAGTATCGGCTGGATGAAGGTGTCGGACGGCTTCAATTCAAATTCGGTATGAACCGCGTAGAATTTGGTGTAGTCGGACAGGAAATAGCCAACCAACCCGTCGTTGCGCAAATCGAGGCTGCCCAACCTAACCGGAAAGACAAGGTCAAGCACCCCGCCGCTGTCATGCATCGGTATATAGTCAGTGTCCGACGGGTCAGGGGTTAGCATGTAATTCCACATTTGATTGGTGATGGGGTCGCCGTTTAACGTTAAATTCAATTGCAATTGCACTACGGCCAAGGGTCTGCCGATAAGCGCGGCTAAACTGTCATTGCCTATGCCGTTCATCGGGTTGACCATCCACAGCGTTTCATCGGTTAGCTGTAGAAAATCGCTCAATGTATCAACCCCTTGGCTGGCTAATTTGCTGATCACGTTCATTAAAGCCGTGTTGGCGATTTGTGACGGGCTGGCCGGCGGCGGTGGATTGTTGCCGTTCGGCCCGGGCCGTGGCCGCCAATTGTCGGGCGAGGCTTGCGCCACTAATAACTCACCCAGCATAATCCCGTTGCTGTCATAAACGGTGATGCTATTGTCGAGAAAATTCGGCAACAACCAACCGCAAATGGGGTTGTTGTTGGCAGAAGTCACGATATCGCCCCCACTATTGTCATTAGCCAGCAAGTTCATATCCAGCCGTGCGCTTTGCACCAAACGCGGCCCCAGCACGAAGGGAGCCGACATGAAAGAGGGCGTCGTAACAACTGAGGGCACCGTCAGCGAAGGACTGATTAACGGTTGAAACCCGTGTTCGGTGGGTTGTGACAAGTCATAGAATTGACCATAGGTATCCAATAACCAGAGTTGGTTTTTTGCAAACGTAACCAGCCCCCCGCGCAGGGGGAAGAAAACGTTCTCATAGGCTAGATCGAGGCTGGTGAGTTTGGGTGTCAGATGGTATTGATCCTGCACAAGATCGCCCACTAAGGCTGGCGTGGTGCCTAGGTTTGGCGAGCAAGGGGGCGGGAACGTCTCCTGTGACAGCAAGGTGATCAGTTGATCGGTGAAGCCGGACAGGGTCTGGCCGAGAATATCCCAGCCCATCACAGTCGCCAGCAATTGTTCCATTTGCACACTGTCAATCGTGGCCGCAGTTGACAAGTAGTTACTGAGCTTGGATTGGAATACCGTCTGCGCATAAGGGCTCACCACGGTGCGACCCTGGATCGGAATGGAATAGACATTGTCATTGCCATTGCCATAGTCGAAGCCATTGCCGTTCCATTCATAGTGGGTACCGTCGAACGTCCAGCAAGACGGGTCAAAATTCCTCGACGCATCAAGTGTCGGGTAATACTTGGCTTGCCATTCCAGCATAATAGGCGACCAGGCTTGTTGCCATAGACTGTACCCAATCGGGCTGGGCGGCGTACCCGACCAACTACCCTGGCTACCGCCCCCTAGTAGCGAGGCAATGGCGCTATTAATCGCGGCTTCCGAGGCCGAGGGTGCCACTTGGTTGATGACACCAGCATTTTGTGGGTCGCTGAAAAATGCTTCGACAAGCAAACTTGCAATGGACGGCACGGTGGAATACGGGCTCAAAAAGGCGCTGGGGGATGTAAATGCAGCGACATTGCCAAATTCCGCCGCCGTGACGGAAACATTGGCAACATTGAGACCGGTGACGGTTTGCCCCGGCAGGCGGCAACAAAGCGTCCCATCGGCAGTGAAACACCCGTCCTCGCCATACTTCAGCCCACGTCCAGCCCCCCTAATGAGTACTACAGGATCGGCAGGGTGCCAATAGTCATTAGCCGTGGTGCCTTTAAGTTGCAGGCCCAAAGAGGCGAGCGTGACCGTTGCCGCGGAATCCGTGGCATCGGGAAATGTCCAGTTGGCATTTGCCCAGGCATTAGCGCTATCGCTGTCTGTGGGGTCGAGAAGTGCCGCGGGTAAATTCGTTTGGGTGTTTAATAAGTTGGCGACTTGCCCAAACCAGTTTGGATAGATATCTTGCTGCAACATAGGTTGCAAGATGCTGAAATCAGGGTAGGTTGTCGGCGGGTCGTACACCAGCACATTCGATTGGCTCAGCTTAAGCCAAAGCCGATACAGTTCGCTTTGTTGGGTCTGTAGCTGGCTTTGCCCGAGGTCATAGGCGAGTTGGTCGCGGTTGAGCTGACTGAGTTGCTGCAACAGGGCGGCATTTTGTGTGGGCGTCAGCGTGTCATTGCTGGTTTCAATTTCGAGGTTGGTCAGGGCGGACACCACCGTCCAAACCGTACCGCCCGGATCGCTGCCGAACCAAGATTGTTCGATTTGTTGCTGCACCTGTGCGGAACCGCCCGGCACACCATAGACATCCAGCAACTCCAGCGAGGCTGCCTGAATCAGGCTGCATAATGTATTACCGGCGGTGATCCACTGCGCACTATTGCTGGGGTCATGAAGGCTTTCACTGTTGGCATAGTTTTGGATCAGCGCCGAGAGCGCATCGATTGAGTTATTACCGACGGCTATTTGCACGTTGCTAGTGTTCATTTTATTGAAAAATCCGTTTTCATAATTAGGCGGCCAAGCCACATCCGCGATAAAACCGTGGTAAATGGAAGCATTGGGGGGGATGTTGGGCAGTTCCGTCCCCGCAGGAAGGCTCCATTGCATCGTGTCGAGGATGGTGGAAAATCGCTCTTGTGGGGTTTGGCCTTGCCAGTCTGCCTGGGTGTCCCAACAGCTTGGCGTAAAGCCATCGACATAAGTGCTTACCCCGGTTAAAGGATCGCCTTCCGGGTTTGAATACCAGCCGATAACTAAATAACTATAACTATAATTGACCGAACTCACGGCGGGTAGATTGGTATCGACAATGGAAAATACGTTTTCCACAAAGGGCTTATAAGCGGCGAAGGATATATTGCCTGGACCTACCGCTTGTAAAAACAATGGCGTGGTATTGACAGCATCCCCCTGCCAGTCGGCTATGGGTACTGTGATGCCCAGATTCATGCCATTGACAGACACCGTGGAACCATCCGCAGAGATTCCTGACGGGTTATTGGGGTCGAGGTAGGCACCCGGACCTGCACCCTGAGCTTCAGTGGACTGCCGTCCATCGCTTTGAATCACCCAAGCAAGGGGGGTTAAGCTGCGGTTATCGCTAGTATCAATCCGAACGACCAGCCAACGATTGGGGACTAACGGGAAATCAAACGAATCATCGCTATTTTGGATGCCATGGGTCAGCGCATCCGGCAATGCCCAGTGCAGATGAATGCCTTGAGCAGGGATATCGGAAGAACCCGAGAAAGGGTCTGGAATCGGGCTTTGGAAATTCTGCAAATTGTTGTAGTTGGCATAGTAAAGGGCCATGCTCTGGGTATTGGTTGCCGAATTCACCCAGGCATCCATTGCTATTGGCACTAACAGGCTATTTTTATCATTGGGGAGTGTCATGGTTTTTCCTTTAATTTTCAGGGTTAAACAACATTTGCTCTGGCACACAGACCATCTGCACCGCCAATGAGGCAGGTGTCAGTGCAGGTGAACCGGGCAGGGCGGTTTGTATGAGTTGAACCAGCCCGTTACTGCCGCCGGGGACGTTAATGTTCAATGCAGAGTTTTCGCCATTCCGTTGAATGGTGGAAAGCCCCACCCATATTGATGAATTATTTTTTTCAATCACCGACCCGATATTGCTGGATGAACACCCGGTGACACCCGGAATGTAGCGCATCTCTATGCCTTGGTCTTCCACGCCAAACACCAAGCCTTCGCTGGGTTCGGTAAACGTGATTTTTGTGGGAATGTCAGGGTAAAGGGCAAACAACACATCACTGGCAAGCAACTCCAAGCGCAAGGGTTTCATAGCACTAAGCGTGTCGTTGGCAGACCAGGCGCGGATTTCCAGGTTCGGCCAGCCGGCCACCCCCTGCGAGCGCAACACGAAACCCGCTGGATTCAAATTGGCATCGAGTGAACCTGGGGAGTTGTATCCCAACAGCGCGTCGCGAACCTCTGCCATGACATCTTGCACCGCTTCATATAACTTGCTGCGCATCAGTTGTTGAAACAGGGAATCACGACCGGTTTGTATGCCTAAACTGAGCGCACCATCCAATAAGGCATCGGTCCAGTTTTGATCCAAATAGAAAAAGCGGATCGTCTCAGGCGGCAATAAACTAGGATGGGCTACCAAATTATTGAACGGCACATTATTTAAAAGGGCCGTTGCCGCCAACCAATTGATCACTTGTTGGGCATTCTGATCGCTGTCACTGACCTGTAGACTGCTATTGGGCGGCAAGCTGGCAGCGCCGGTATAGGGCTGAATGTTGACACTGGTGGAGTTAACTGGGGTGTCAGCGGAAACCGTCACCCAAGCGCTAATAGTCCCATCGGGGCTGTAAATCAATATCTCGGTACCGTGATTGATTGCCTCACTCGTACCCGGTGAACTGACTGAGAGGTTTGTGGCATTGGTTTGGAGTGTCCAAGACAATGTCCCCAGATTATCCAAACCGGAAAGATGTTGCAGCAGACTGTTAATTTGCGGCTGCTGCATGAGATTAATAATATCTTGCGGAGCCACCACGGGTTTTGCTGGTGTGGCATCGTGAATAATCAGCGAGGAGTCGGAAGGGGCGAAGCCGCCTTTCTTGCCAATGCCACTGGCAATCGTTTGAAAAACCCCGGTCGCAAAAAAATCCTGAAATGCCTGGGTGACGATGTTTCCGTCCAGCAATTGGGCCAAATCGGTCACGCCTGTGGTGGTGAGGTTCCCTTGGGCGTCCATCAAACCATCTTGCAGCATTTTAGAGGCATAAACGGGGCTGTTCATGTATTCTAAAATCAGGTCTACCACGCCATTGGCATTGGTCCTCCAAGCCAATAAGCTTTGGGTGAAGGATTTGCTGGCCAATGCCAGCGAACGCCCGGTCTGAAACGCCGTGGCGTAGGATAAATCGAACAGCCCTGTGTCGGTTTCAAAAATCTTGGCATCGCCGGTTGAAAACGGAACGGCGCCATTGACCGCCTGCCCCGGCCCTGTGGACTCCAGAAAACGGGTCACTGGCACGGGCGATAGTGGGCCGCGATACCACGCGAAGGTCTGATCACCACTCAGCATGGCGTAGCTCAAAGGCACAAAGCCGTGTTGCAAACGTGTTTGCACCATTTGAACGGTCGCCGGTGGCTGTTGTGATGGGGGGGGCGAGCTTGGCAATGGCAAACGCAGCCGCAAGTCAGTGTATGCATTGCTGGAGGCAGAGACTAGGTTCGTCATTAGGGCGCTAAAGCTCTCCGCGCAATCCAGGGTAGAAGTATATGTCCAGCTAGTCAGCGAAATCATACGCACATATTTGGCACTATCGACAGTGGCAGGTCCAGTTGGACTTAAAGCGGTTTCAAAACCCTCTAGCGAGACCAGATGTACGATGTTAACTATGGATGTCGAAGTGCTGGAAGGGGGTACGCCAAACCGGTTGGCAATCACGGTACTAAACCACCCATTGGATAGATTCTCCGCCGACAAGGCTTTATTTTGCAGACTGACTTGGCGGGTATGGGCAAGGTAGCTTAAATCATCAATACTCGGGACAAGGCTGTTAAAGGAAGCCACGGGAATATCAATGACATTGCAATTAATCTGCGTGGCAACCTCATCCGCTTCCAATACAAGGGTAGGCCCTAGCGTACCGGTAGGCGGGTTTATGACTTTATCCAATGTCACCGTCGATGAACGGTCGCGATTTTGCTGGCTTCCCGGAGGCAGGGTTTGCGGTGCTGGCAGTTCATCCTCGGTAAACACCAGTAATGCAACCCACGGGATGGCCGTTGGATTTTTCAGGTCAAGGTCGCGCTCCCACGGCAGGGATTGGTGGTTCAATACAAGCTGCGGCAAGAACAGATGGTAATCACCCGTGGCATTGTCAGGGGGGAATACTTGGTTGACATAAGCGGGTGGCAATTGAAAGCGCGGACCCCTCACGATAAATGATTGCGATACGGGTTCCTGTGGCTGTGAAGGGACATTGCCGGGGTTGCTTCCAGCGACTGTTAATGTCTGTGACAGGTTGATGGTAAATTGGCCGTCTTTAAGTGCCGGAATATAATTATCGTAAAAATTGACCGTTATATCAGCAGAAGTGGTAGTCTTAATGTTCATTTGGCATCTCGATTAGTTGGATGGGTACGAGGATAGTATTAGCGGGTTGCCATTTATCCATATACCCGGATTAGCCGCAAAATTTGTCAAATCGTCATTGGTTTGCGGGTTGTATCCAAATTGTTGCACCAAAATGTTATAGACATCGGTTCTAGTGGAGGTGTTTATATTTGGCTCTATGTATTCAGCACAGGAATTCTTTTCCGCTATCGGCACAGGATCGGGTGCTGGCATACTACCGCTTAATGGCAGGTAATTCGATGGCTGATCGACGATATCAACCGTATACGCTGATGTAATATCTATCGACAAGGCATTATTGCCGCTAGGGGTGAGTGTGGTCAGTTTCGGGCTGATCGTTTGGAAGCCGAACAGCCTGCCATTCAATACGGCATTCTTTTCCGGCGCGGCACCTTGTGCGAGTGGTTTCCCCCATTTTGCAGCTTGGGTGTTGACGATGCTCGGCGTGAGATCAAAATTAGCCGCAAGGTCGTAGGTTTCTTTTGCATCGTCGTCGGTCAAGCTTACCGTAAGAACCGAATTGTTCAGGTTCGTCGCCATTGGGCGTATACTGACATAGTAGTTATCCCCATCTGGACAGATGTTATTGGCCAGCCA
Organism: Candidatus Methylumidiphilus alinenensis; assembly: GCA_003242955.1. Lineage (GTDB taxonomy): Bacteria > Pseudomonadota > Gammaproteobacteria > Methylococcales > Methylococcaceae > Methylumidiphilus > Methylumidiphilus alinenensis. The sequence goes on along the minus strand of QJPH01000564.1, from coordinate 17,803 downwards.
TTGGGTTTGCGCTGTCTCTACCGAGGCGGGTGTAATATCAATTTCTGTGAGCGGGATAATGCTCAGCGTTGAGAATGAAAAATCGGCAGGGCTGACGACCCATATGCAATTGCCGTTTGTATCGGTTAGGGTAGAGTTGACCCCACTTACAGCAGTGATAGCCAGCACCGATGGGTTGCTATTGGATGCCTTGGCTTGGATCCCACCATTGGTATTATTCGACTGAGGCACTAAAGTTTGTACAAAGCCTTGCCCGTTACTATCCGTCCACGCAATGGGTTTATTTGATGCCGAAGCCTGACTAGACCCGAATCGGATGGTGAAGGAGATGATGTGCCAGTCGATATGCACTTTACCCCCCATTCGAGGGCCCCATAGGTGGAGGGTGGCACCCAACTCAACTTTGAGTGTCACACTGACAAATAAGACATGTATCCGATAAGATACGCCGACGCTGACAGAAACATCCGCAATATAATGAAATGGCGACCAAGTGACTATGACATCCATCTGTGCCGTAAACCAGGCTTTAAGACCTCCCGAACTGAATAGAATTTTCAGCCCCCCGCCTGCCATAATACAACTGGAGGTGATCGCATAATAATAATCGCCACTGATGGTGACATCCTTATCCACTCGCCACTTGTAGCCAAGTCGTGGAACACTCGGGTAATAAGACGGCGGCGAGAACGAAGGGCTATAGCCTCCAAGGGTTAGCACAAACTCGCCGGCGTGGGGATTGTCACCAAACCAGCTATAGAATGCAAACCCGCCTGTCAAATGGCAACTTGGATCCAATACATAGCTATTATTACTTAATATAGCCGTGGCTTGAATGACACCCTGTGAAGGGATTAGTTGAATATCAATGCCCAACTCTGCATAGGAAAACAATGTACTACTAGGCGGCGAGCTGGCATTGGGAGCGGCAAGCGGTACGCACATCCACGAATCGCCCAATACGGCTATCTCAAGTTCGTTGCCGAACTCTATGCTTAACAACGCCGAGGTATGTAAAAAATCATATGAAGTAAATCTTACCCCCGCCGCCAGCCAGTATTCTCCCCGCTGCGGAGGTATGTCACTGTCCATTGTTGCCAATACCTTGTTAGGGCCGGGGAATGTCCAAGCCCCGCTTGTTGAATCCTGCGTGGCACCCAATGTGGCAGGATTGCTTAAAGCCGCGACCAGTGGAAACGAGCTAACCTTATCTGGAGCCGGTAGCAAAATGGCACGGTTATATCCGAACCCCCCCGCCAGACCGGTGACATAGAAACAAGCAGGCCCACCTAGGGGCGCAAGCACCGTGCCGAAAATAAACAACGAGGCATATCCGTCCTGGCTGCTGCCACCCACATAGGCATAGGAACCCAGTGCCGAGAGGGAGAAAGTACCCGCTTCCACTGCCGCCGTGCCATCGTATTCCGTATAGGTTTGGGGGGACGTCGGCGGCACTTTGACCAAAGCGGCATCAATGCTGATGGATCCCGCATTAAAACTAACCCCCATCCCGTCCAAGTCCACGCTGTAATTGCTGAGCGTGGTTGGCGTGGTGGCTGGAATATTGATGGATAAATCGTAAAGCGCAATACTTAATGGGCCGACGCTTATATCGCCATCGAATAGCAGTGACAGTTTGTTTTCACTGTCAATCCAGCCTATCCCTAGGGTTGTACAGGCTATAGGCCCAAGCTTGCGGTTGATCGGAATAATGATTTGATCGGCGGCATTATTATTTTGGTCGAAAAGTTTTACATCGAAAGAGCCTCCCTGATACCATGCCGTCGCAATGCTAAACGTGGGATTGACAGGGGTTTGATCACCCGGATTGGTGCCTGAACCGGAATTAGTGTTGCTTGATTGCAATAAATTTTGTGCCACCGGGTTGCTGCCATCGCCTACATTTCCCTCCACCGCAGGCACCAGCGGAAAGCCGAATTCGTCCAACTTGGCCGCAAAACCGTAAGTCCATTTAGTGGGATCGTCCAAAACCACCGGGTTGAGCGTGGCGCGTAACTGTGCCGCTTGCAAGGTGTAGCCAGCAAGATTCAGCAACGGAATTTCCGCAGTGCCGGTTACGTCAAACCCAATGCTGGTAAGCCCGAACCCAGGGGAAAGCGTATAATTATTATCGGCTGACTGGCTTAAAAGACTAACCGTGATGCCATCCAATGACACTGCCTTGCCCTTTGGCAGGGTGCGGGTCATCCAGTTCGCCTGATCGGTTTCTTTTTCCAACCAAGACCCAAGGCAGAGGCTGACCACCGCTTGCGTCCCTTTAACGGTATTATTCAAAGGCATGGCCATTTCCAGTTGAAGACCGAGACTGCCCAAATTATTATAGAATGCTATACTGCCACCGTCAGGCAGGTCTACCAGCACTTGCCTGCTGTTATTATTCAGAACTGAGGTAATCAGACATTGGAGAAAGTCAATGGCAATCGTCGTTGGGCCGGTATTGATTAAATTACCCAACGAGAGCGTATAGGTAACGGGGGACGAACCCTTAACCGGTTCAATAAAACCAGTTGTGCTGAGCAGTTGCCCCGTGGTGAGCGTCGAACTCCCGATTGTCAGGCATAACCAACTGGCTACCGTTGTATTTTGAAGTAAAAAATTTAAACAATTGCATGCATCTTGGCTATTAATCAGCGAGCCGATGCTGTTATAGGTATCAGGTGCTGTAGTGCCAGTCAACTCCAGAAGTTGCAATGACATCGTAGGTGTCGATGCACCAAGGCATATACAGGAATCAATCTGTATTCCAGCAAATGTAAGTGTATTCGTTTTACCGGCTACGCTAAATACCTTGCCGTCTGTCCTAGTGACGCTGACGCCGAGTTGCAAGCCTGCACTGGGCTGATCAAGTAAAAATTTGGCACCGGAAGCATCGAAATAAAAAAGGGGGATGTATACATAAACGTTGACAGTCACAAAATTCACTGTATACGGCAGAATAGTACCCATCCCTATAGTACCGGAAGCGGCTCCTTTCTTCGGCAGTACAATGTAATAGGGCAGTTTATCGCTGTCATCTATAGGATTTTCAATTTGTAGCCAATAAGTTCCACTAATAGGAGGATCTTTTATTGGTGAGTCTAATACATCATAAAAAGTGGAAACCAGCAGGGCAAGGCGACTATCAATGGTTTCCAAGCTATTAATGGGCGTATCGAACCATGCTATGTTTACCGCGTCGTTATTTTGCAGCAAACCAATAAATTGCCCCAAGTCAAGTACTGAGTCACTAATTTGGTTTAGTGTTGCCATAAAGCGCATCCTATTTTTTTGTTAAAATGAAACAGGTGCAATTCTATTCCCAAACCTGTACCACTAGGCCGCCTTGTTCTACGAATGCCTGTCCCACTTTCTACGTGAAAGAAGCAAAGCTTAGAGTCAGTCACCTTGCCAACCCCTGTCACAAACCCGACAATCCAGGCCAAACCTTCCTTGCCTGTTTTTTTTACGACAATCAAACATCCCTGACAACGACACAAAACATTTGTGAATCAATGTCATGGCTACGACCTATAGACTTTGGCACAAGCTGTGCTTTAGCCCATTCAAAGGTAAGCGTTCACTCCCCCTGCCTTTATCTTGGGAGCGAGTCCATCTTGGCCGCTATTGCAGTGGGCGAGATGTCCGCGCTCCCAGGGGGAGAGTGAACGCTTACCATTCAAAGTGAATGGCGGACCGACTGAGGAAAACTTGTGAGCGACTACCTAATGTTATTACTGGGCACGGCCTTGGTGAACAATGTGGTATTGGTGAAGTTTTTGGGGCTATGCCCGTTCATGGGCGTGTCTAAGAAACTTGATTCCGCCATCGGTATGGGGCTGGCGACGACTTTCGTGCTGACACTGACGGCAGTGGCAAGCTGGGTCATCGAACACTATCTGCTGGACCCCCTAGGGATCGGGTTTCTTCGCATCCTGTCTTTTATTCTGGTGATCGCCGCCGTGGTGCAGTTTACCGAGATGGTGGTACGCAAAACCAGCCCAGTGCTCTATCAAGTGTTGGGCATTTTCCTTCCGCTCATCACCACCAACTGCGCGGTGCTTGGCGTGGCCTTGCTGAATATCCAGCAGGAATATGATTTCCTCCATAGCGCCCTGTTCGGTTTCGGCTCGGCCCTAGGCTTCACACTGGTCATGGTCATTTTTGCCGGCATCCGCGAGCGATTGGCGTTGATGAACGTGCCGGAAGCGTTCGCAGGCAACCCCATCGCGTTTATCACGGCGGGGATTCTATCTCTGGCATTCATGGGTTTCGCGGGTTTGAACACGCATTGATCGGGAGTCCGTCCTATGTATATTATTTTTGCTGCAATCAGCCTCGCCGTTTTGGGGCTGGCCCTGGGGTTCCTGTTAGGCGCAGCGTCGCGCTACTTCAAGGTAGAGGAAAACCCTCTGATCGACGAGATCGAGAGAATGATGCCTGGCTCCCAATGTGGGCAGTGCGCCTATCCCGGTTGCCGTCCGGCGGCAGAAGCTTTGGTCGCGGGCGAGGCGCCGCCTACGCTCTGCCCACCAGGCGGCAAGGCGCTGGCCGAACGCCTGGCAAACAAGTTATCCATCGAATTGGACTTGTCGGGAATGGGGGATATGGTGCCGCTAGTGGCGCGGATTGACGAGTCTTTGTGCATAGGCTGTGCGCGTTGCATCAAGTTATGCCCTACCGATGCTTTGGTCGGCGCACCCAAGATGATACATGCCGTGGTGGCTGATGCATGCATAGCCTGCGCCAAGTGTGTGGAAGTCTGCCCCACCGAGTGCTTGAAGATGCACCCGGTGAAAGTGAACCTGCGTCTATGGCGCTGGCCTAAGCCGGAAACGGCAATGGCAGGAGCATAAAGCCATGGCTTTTTTTGACATTCATGCGTTGTGGACCGGCAACTTAGTTGAAAAGCTTGATATTCATGCGCTTTTGAATAGCAACCGGCAACCTAAAATCCGTGGCGGCGTACATCCCGAACAGCGCAAGGAAGCCACCGCCGACCATCCCATTGATACAGGGTTCCCATTGCCGTCCATGCTTTACTTAGCTTTGCAGCAGCATGTCGGCAAGCCTGCCGAACCTATTGTCAACGTGGGCGACAGGGTGCTGAAAGGACAGTTGCTGGCGGTAAGCCAAGGCATGGTTTCCGCGCCCATCCATGCGCCGACATCTGGAATTGTGGCGGATATCATGGATTATCCCTCTGCCCATCCATCTACCTTGCCCACGCCTACCTTGTTGTTAGAACCGGACGGCGAAGAACGTTGGATAGACTTGCCTGAAAAAATTGACCCGTTCAACCTTGCGCCCGAAGAAATCAGCATTCGCGTCGGTGCCGCTGGCATCGTCGGTTTAGGCGGGGCGGCGTTTCCTTCGGCGGTTAAACTCAATCTGGGCAGGCGCACCAAAATCCAAACCTTGCTAATCAATGGCGGCGAATGCGAGCCTTACCTAACCTGCGATGATAGGCTGATGCGCGAACGGGCAAGGACTATTGTCGATGGCATTCTGATCATGTTGCATGGATTGGAATGCCGGCGCGCCATGGTCGGCATCGAAGATAACAAACCTGAAGCTTATTCAGCCATGAGTGCCGCGGCTGCCGAGTTGAGCGACGGTAAAGTCGAAGTGATTTCCGTCCCCTCGTTTTATCCCATGGGTTGGGATAAGCAACTTATCGGTTATTTGACCGGCAAAGAAGTTCCTGCAGACGGGCGCGCCACCGACGTAGGGGTTTTAATGCACAATGTCGGCACGGCTTATGCCGTGCAACAGGCCATACGCCACGGCAAACCCCTAATTAGCCGCATCGTCACGGTGAGTGGCGGTGCGGTAGGTACACCACGTAATATCGAAGCCCCGATAGGCACTTCCTTAGCTGACCTGTTGGCACATTGCGATTACCGGCCTGAGGATACCGTTCGCTATGTCATGGGAGGGCCGATGATGGGCGATGCCTTGCCCCATCCGAATGTACCACTAGTCAAAGGCGCTTGCGGCATCTTGGCGCTTTCCCAAGAGGAGGTGTCTGCCACCGATGCTAAATCCTGCATCCGCTGTTCACGATGCGTGACAGTATGCCCGGTAGGTTTGTTGCCGCTGGAGATGATGGCGCGGATTCGCGCCGGACAGTTGGAGTCGGCGTTAAAATTCGGCTTGAAAGACTGTATCAGTTGCGGATCCTGCTCGTATGTCTGCCCTTCGGAGATTCCGCTGGTGCATTATTTTAAATATGCCAACGGGGAATTGCTAACCCGCGACCAAGCCAACCACAAGGCCGAGCAAACCAAACGCCTAGCTGAAGAAAAACTGGCTCGGATTGCGAAGCAGAAGCAAGAGGCCGCCGCTGCGGCCGCACAACGCAAGGCCGCCGGCAAAAAACCTAAGATCACGGAGCAAGCGGCATGAACACACGACTATTGAGCGCTCCGTTTGCCCGTTCGGAAATCCAGATACAATCCATCATGTTGACGGTGGTTCTGGGCTTGGCACCCGGAACTGCGTGGGGCATCCTCATATTCGGCTGGTCGGCACTGTTCATATTTTTTGTCACCGTGCTATCGGCTCTAGCGTTCGAGGCGGGTTGCCTTATCCTAGCCGAAAAGCGAGTCCTTCCGACTTTGACGGACGGGTCGGCATTGCTAACTGGCTGGTTAATTGCCCTGACGCTCCCGCCTTGGGCACCTTGGTGGATTGGTGTGCTAGGATCGTTCCTAGGAATTGTAGTGGGCAAGCAAGTGTTCGGCGGTTTGGGCCAGAACCTGTTCAACCCAGCCATGCTGGCACGAGTGGCTTTATTGGTTTCCTTCCCTTTGGAAATGACGGCTTGGGTTAATCCAACCCCGCTATTTTCCTCTTCCGCGCCGGGTTTTCTGGATGCCTGGGCCATCACGTTTAGCGGCCAACTCCCTGCGGATGGTGCCACGGGTGCTACGATGCTGGGCTGGGTCAAGACGGAATTTTCCCAAGGCCGACTCTTGGGCGAATCTTTGGCATCCGGCGACTACGGTTTTATCAAATCCTTCTTGGGCTGGACTGGCGGTAGCCTAGGGGAAACTTCCGCCTTATTGTTTGCCCTCGGAGGCGGCTGGTTGCTGAAGAAACAAATCATCACTTGGCACATTCCTTTGGCTATGCTCGGAACGGTGGCCCTGTTGGCAAGTGTATTGTCATTGATTGATGGCGAGCGCTATCCCGGCCCCCTGTTCCACCTCACCTCGGGAGCCTTGATGCTGGGTGCGTTTTTCATTGCCACGGATTATGTCACTTCGCCGAACAGCAAACCCGGACAACTCATTTTCGGTGCGGGGTGTGGATTGATCGTTTATGTGATCCGCACATGGGGAAGCTACCCCGAGGGTGTGGCCTTCGCGGTGTTGCTGATGAATTCGCTGACCCCTGTCATCGACCATTATGTGCGTCCGCGCATTTACGGCCGGGACAGCAAGGGAAGGCCACTGGAATTGCCGGAGGGACGCGAATGAGCAGCGCCAATCTTGAAGCTCTGCAAGAGTTTGCATCGAGTTGTTGGGAAAAGCTAGTCAGGCAGTTCGACGACCTTGATGCGCTACGCCAAAGGCTGGATTATCAAACCTATATCCTCGCCGCCGCCGCCCTAGTTTCCAGTTTGTTGCTAGGCATCGCCCATTTCGCCACCCAAGGCGCGATAGAAGCGCGTAGGAATGAAGATATTGAGATGACGCTGGAGCAGGTTTTTCCCGGCAGCTTGCATGACAATGTGTTGGTGGATGATGTAAAAACCATCACTGAGCCAAGCAAAACCGGCGTCTTGGAGACGACGGTTTATATCGCCCGCCTTAAAGGTGCAATCACCGGAGTCGCCTTCAAATTCATTGCTTCAGGCGGCTATTCAGGACCGATTGTACTCATGATGGGAATGGATAAAGACGGTGCTGTACTCGGTGTGCGGGTCGTCGCCCATGCGGAAACACCAGGACTGGGCGATAAGATTGAACGAGGCAAATCCGACTGGATACTTTCCTTTGACGGCCGGTCCCTAAGCAACACCTCCAGCGAACGTTGGCGGGTGAAAAAGGACGGCGGCGATTTCGACCAATTCGCCGGGGCCACCATCACCCCACGCGCCGTTGTCCATGGTGTCGAGTCGGGTTTGAAGTTTTTCCAAAGGCACAAAGCGGAGTTGTTGGAATAACTATTTCAGAGAAAACCGACTCGGTTTTAAAATCCGAGTCGGTTTGGCTGGTTCCCAAGCTCCAGCTTGGGAACCCTTGCTTATCAAGCTCCTGCTTGTTCGTTGACCGTTCTTCGGGAAGCAGGAGCTTCAAAGACCGCGTTCCCAAGCTGGAGCTTGGGAACGAGCTAAGAGGTTTTAGTATGAACGAAGAATTCCGCAAAATCATCCGCGACGGGCTATGGGACAACAACATCGTCTTCAGCCAGAGCATTGGCCTGTGTCCACTGCTAGCCGTCACCGGCACTGCGGTCAATGGCTTGGGCATGGGCCTGGCAACCACCGCCGTAATGGTGGTATGCAACGCCATGGTTTCCCGTGGCAGGCTGTTGATCCCGCCGGAAATCCGCATTCCCATATTCGTGGTGCTTATCGCCATGGTGGTGACCTTGGTGGACATGCTGATGAACGCATGGCTACATGAAATGCACAAGGTACTGGGACTGTTCATTCCGCTGATCGTCACCAATTGCGCCATTTTGGGCCGGGTTGAAGCCTATGCCTCGCGCCGTCCGGTGGCTGAGGCATCCATGGATGGACTTATGATGGGCTTGGGTTTCACCTTGGCTCTGGTCGTGTTGGGGGCTACTCGGGAAATCTTAGGTTCCGGTACACTTTTCGCCAATGCGTCACTGCTGTTAGGGCATTCATTCGCCGGTATGGAAACTGTAGTGATTGAAAAATACCGCGGCTTCCTGCTGATGGCCTTGCCGCCGGGCGGTTTCCTGATGCTCGGGTTTATTTTGGCAGGCAAGAAAATTTTGGACCGCAGGCTCCAGGCAAGAAGCAAGGCCGTGTCCGTCGGCATGGCTGAAACCATACAACTGGAGGGTTAGACCATGAATGTCGGCGTGTGTTATGCAGAAGCTGACCGGCAAGTCTGGCTGAGGCTGGAAACCCCGGATGGCAGCACAGTGGAACAGGCCATCCGCCACTCGGGAATATTGCGCCAATTTCCCGAAATTGACTTGGCCCGCTTGAAGGTGGGGATTTTTGGCAAGCTGGTCAAATTGGAAGCACCCGTAAAAGATGGCGACCGCATTGAAATTTACCGGCCCATCACCGCCGATCCGAAAACCGTCCGCCGGCGACGGATAGGCGACGAAGACGAAGACGACGATTGAAGGGACTTACAGCGTTTTCAACATCGGATAGTTACTTGATAGAGCGTATGGTTGTGCTAGGTATTTTTTCAATCAGGGTCGTAGGGCGGCAACCCCTTGCCGCCAAAGATAAACAAAGTAATCAATCGACATTAATAACGCTGTAATATCATGGCAATAAAGCAACATATTCCACAACCTATCTGCCGAAGTTTACAAGTGCCTGAATTGGGGAAGTTTTCGTTTGCCATCCAGTATCGAGGGGTCAGGCGTGACGCAATCCTAGTTCGCTTCAAGGGGTTGGTTTATGGATATTTGAATCAATGCGTCCATATGCCTAGACCGTTGGATTGTGAAAATAGCAACATTTTTGACGAAACGGGGCGGTATTTGCAGTGTTCCATGCACACTATTTGCTATGACCCGGTGACGGGCGAATCGTTAAGCGAAATCTGCGCGGGAAAAAAGCTGACGGCCCTGCAAGTCAGGGAAGAGGAAGAATGGGTTTACTTGGTAGATAAAAGGGCGGTTATGGATGCTTGCGTTTAAAATCCCTAATGCTTGGGCTTGTTATTCTTCGTGTTAGGGGTTTCCCGAATGTTTGCCACAATGCCGTTGACACAGCCGTCATACCGGCAGGGAGAGCGAAGCAAGTGTTCGCCGCCATCCAGAACACAGGGAGGTGAATGTAGACGTAACCGTTCACTCCCCCCTGGGAGCGTGGGCATCCTGCCCGCAGCAATGGCGGCCAAGATGGCCGCGTTCCCAGGAAAAGGCAGGGGGATTGAATGCCGGAATGACGGCGTTTTATCAACATGGCCACTTGCCGAAACCTCTAACTTTGCAAAATCAACGGATTTCCGGGTGCGTTTCTTCAATATCCTGGTATTGTTCAACAATCTCCGTTGGCATGGAACCCATAGTCTTACGCTGCTTTAATGCTTCTATGATTAGGCGTTCAATCGGCAAACGCCCCTGCCGTCCTTCGCTTTGGCCCGTGTAATGAAGAAGTAGCTTCAAATTAAGAACAAAGCCTAGAAGAAGGCGAGTATCTTTTACAGCAAGAAACTCACGACATAGGAACTGCACAGCTTCTCGTTGCTGTAAGCCAAATTTCTCCTGCCTAACTTGAAACGTGACAATGCCGAATATAAATCCCCGGATGTCAAGACTGGTTGCTGGATTGGCAACGACCTGTTCCAAAACAGGAGCCAGTGTAGACCAAGGTGTACCAAAACCCGCCAAGGATCTTAGCGCGGCCTTTTGTGCCTCATCGGTGCGGGCATTTTTGAGTGCCCTCAACTAGGCATCAGCCTGTTCCTGAGGGTCGCCAATCGCCTGTATCGAAGCAATGCCTTTCAACAAAGCGAACTGAGAATCTGGATTATCGCCACCAGGCAGCACGGTGGACGGTGGTTTGTCTGTAGCCCCTTGAAAGAACAGCACAACCGAACCTTCGGGCTTTAATTTACCGTAGTCCGACAGCCAATTTGGCAGGTACGGATCGGACGGTAAAAATACTACACGTTCTACCTTGGAAAATAAAATCGGCAGGGTGGAAACCGCGCCTTTGATGACGACGGGCTGTTCGATTTGCCCCGATGCTGTCCAGATCAGAGGAATCGGTTCCCCCTGTGATGTCGAGTTGACTACTTTTGAGTAGTGGGTGATTTTACCCGCAACAATGACCTGTGATTCTTTGACCAGAGACTCGGGGCCCCATTGATAGATTTGATCAACGCCTGTTCTGGCGTAAGTTGTAATTGCCATCATTCCTCCTGCAAAGATTATTAATGCCGAGAACCATTTCAAGTTTCTCATAGTCCAGGCGCGGCGGATATATTTGGGGAATGCGGGTTACGGATTGCCTTGGCCGAGTAGCCGAAGTGCCTCTTTCGCGCAGGTGACTAGGAAAGGATTGTCGTTTTGGAGCATACGTTTGAGCGGTGCTGCGGAGGAAGGGTCGCCGATTCTGCCAATGGCTATGCAGGCATTAGCCCGAACATTGATATCCACCTTTTCATCTTCCATCAGCTTCATTAAGGTGGGCAGCACGGCCGAGTCGCCTTGCCTACCCAATGCTGAAGCGGCCTCGACGCGCAGGGTGATATCCCGACTGCCTAGGGTGCGCAGGAGTGCTTGGACACCTTCCTTACGCCTATCCCCGATCCAGCCAAGCGCGTAGGCGAGCCGCATTCCGTCGCCGGAAGGGTGCTGCAAATCTTCCCGCTCCAGCATTTCGATCAAGGTTTCCACTGCCTGCGGCATGGCCCGCCCCCTTGCGAACCAAGCATCATAGGAGAATTTTGGGGTTTTTCGTATGGCGGCGGGATCAGCGAAAGGTGCTTCCCTTACCCATGCGATTACGTCGTTATTCATTTTGGTTTCTCCACTGACTATAAACATAGGGCCTTGATATAAACAAAGCAATAAAAGACTGGAAAATGCACCAACGATCCAAGGCATGGATTCACGGAGTCGTTGAGGACGGTCCAATCGTAAACGACGAGGCACTGGCATCGAGTGTGCCATTGACCATCACCAAAACCTGGGTGGCGGTGGCTGTCGCGCTGGTTGTGCCGCTACCACATCCACTCCCCGACTTAGCCACCAAACGAAATTCCAAGGTGCGCGTCTGGGTGCTTCCAGGCGGATTGCCAAGGCTAGGGATATCGGTAATGGTGACTGTCAGACTCCCGCCACCCGGACAGGGGATGGTTCGCTTGGCCCAAGGGTAGAAAGTTGGACTGTTGGCAGCGATTGTCATCATATTCGTCCATGTATTAGGTGGGTGACCGGAAATGGCGGGCAAGTTGACCTTCTCCCACCATTCAAAAGTACAATCGGAACACCCGCCCGACCCGGTGGCGAAGCTGAAATTCATCACAAAATCAAAGGCGTGTCCATTGATATATGGTGTCCCATCATTAGGGTCGTTAAATATAGTTCCGAAAAAAGGGCGGATATTGCCGATGGATACGCTAGTCACGCAGCAACAACAGGGTGGGCATGTCGTTGTCGTGCTATCACAGGGTGCGCTTGCATTTTTAACCGTGCTGGGAGAGGTCGGGTTGGGTTTGATAGTCATGCCTGTGATTCCTTATCGAAATTCACAAGTACATGATCAAGCCATGTCAAGGCGTTTTTTTCCAGACGCTTGGCTCTCGCTTCAGGGTCGGTCAGAGTATCGTCCTTGAAGGTTTTTGCGATCCAAGGATATAAGGGGTCGATGGCACAACCATGACCGAAAGCCAACATCAATACACTAACCAAGACTACCCCACGGACCGTGGCAAAACGCTGCCGTTTCGCCCCCCCCATCGCTTTCTGTATCAGGGCTTCAAGTCCTTCCCTGCCGACATAGGCTGCTTTTTGCGGATAGAGGGAGGCCATCACTTGCAGCATATCCGGCATAAAATTATTCGCGGACACGGTAAGCGGTTGCCTAGCAATCAGAGCGATATTTCGCAAAGCATCAAGGGCATAGATATTTTTCGGTCCGCTCACTTTTTGGTTATAGTCCATGGCTTTCTGATAAAGCTGCTCGGCACGTTGCATCTGGGAACCTGAATCTTGCCGGATCAATATATCAGACGCCCAAGGGTACTGTGGATCGGTATCGAAATAGCTGCCAAAAAGGAGCATCAACTCCAGGTAAAGCTGGACGGGTCCACGGAAAGTGAAACCATGGTTGTGGGCCTGGGTAATGCCAAAACGGACAGCCTTGTGCATCTGTTCATTACCGACTGTCTTGAACAATGACGGGGAAAATTCGCCCAGGTGCTGTAACATCTCGTTCTCGAAGCGCTGCATCGCCGCTTCGCGGAATATTTCCATCTGTTCTTTGCGTAGGATTAACATAAGTTAGTGCATATAATCACATTTTTTAGGTGTACGCTTTACAGCGCAAAGCTCTGCGCTATCGTTGACTCAACACTCATTCTTGCGATAGAGTTTTCCAAGTTCATCATGTGCATGGCTCTCCGCTCGTTTACCATTCCAAAACATTTGGCAGAGCCATTTTTATCTATGTCAACGTTGGCGAAATATTTTGACTTGCCAAAAAAATCAAAACCATCATCCCATGTAGTAATTTCACAATTTGAATTCATATAGGTAATGCCATTAATTCTTATTTTACAATGTCCATGAAAGCAGTAATCTGCCGAATACGCAGATTGACAGTATGCGATAATAATTATAATATAAGCTACCATATGTCGTAGCATACTTGGCTTAATCATATTTACCTCTATGGCCCTTTTCTGATTGCTGGCTTTCTTAGTTGTCGGGCAACTCCTTTTCCGTTGCCCGACTTTCCTGATCAACGGACAAATGTCGGGCGCAACACAAAGAAATGCGCCGAACTACAGGGCTTAGGTAAAAGCGGGACACTACAAGGTCGTTGACCATCTTAAGATCATTATCAGTGTCCAGCAAACCACGTTAATAAAGCAACAATTGCAGAAATTGAAGCCATTGATATGATGAAAAGTACAAATTTTGTTGCCTTGGTATATGTAGATGCCCCGATAGCTAGAGTAAAACCTGTAGACAAGAACGGCAAAACAGCGATAAACACTATCATTGATAAACTTACCCCTGCTGGGCAAGACTCATTGCACCGGGGAGTCCAGAATTGCCAGAGTAACACGCCTAATGCACTACCGGATATAAAGACGAATAGTGAAAAGATATAGCGATATTTCATCTTACTTCCCAGAATAGAATAGTAGTCGCCTTTCTTAAATCAGAGAAGCCAGGCCCAGAGTTTATGCCTAGATCAAATCGTAAAATAGTAACCACTGCCCCTTCAAAACCAGAAGCAGTCAATCGACTTCCATTCCACAAGTCGATGTGGTCGCCTGTTGGATTTTTTGTCTGCCCTGGACGTAGCCAGTAATTATGAAAAAAAACAATACCCTTTTTATCTTTAATTGTATCCTGCCAGTTTTCCCCAGTGATATCCTTAGATATATCTATACCTGCAATATGTTGTCTATTGAGCCATGAAGAAAGCTCATTGGCTCTGAGTGCCAAAAGAATTCCTTTTTCCCTAACAAATGCTCCTTTGAAGGATTTCATATTAACACCCGCTCCATTAAGCGCGACACTCATTTTGATTGCACACTGGTTGTCAATTCCTTTCACCGGATGACTACTTGGATATGATGCCCACAAATCCACAAAACGTATTTTAGGCGTTACCTTTTTTGGAGTTAAGGCAATAGCAGAAGAGTGACTTTGATGTTTTCTGTTGTCTGCCATTAGATCAACCTCCAATCATCACTGTCGGACAGCCTAATACGATAACCCCACCATGTGCGGTTTGATCGCCTAGGCGGGCGGCGGGCATATTGCCTATCATCACCGTCGCCGAGCCTTTGGCGATGGTGTCGGGTGGGCCTACGCACACGCATAGGTCGCCAACACGGGTGGCAGGCATGAAACCTATCATTACCGTGGGACAGCCGACGACAATGGGTCTGCCGACATGGGGGACGGGACCGGTGGACATCGGGCAAGTATGCATATCAGAAATTCGGGCGGCGGGAGGCATGGGGGTTCTCCTTAGGATTTGGTCAAAAACAACTTCCCGAAAGAAGTCTGGCTGGTTCCCAAGCCCCGGCTTAGGAACCCTTATTTTGCAAGCTCCTGCTTAGTCGTTCTTCGGGAAGCCGGAGCTTAAAAAAACCCCATTCCCAAGCAGGAGCTTGGGAACGAGCAAGGAAGTTATTTTCGACCATATCCTTACACAATACGGTCGAAACGGAGATGTCCCTTCCCGTCTTCCGCTTCGGCAAAAAACGCATCCACCGGGCCATAAAACTCGGCCTGCTGTTTTTTGTTGCAACTAGGCAGGAAGATACGCAGCACACGCGGGTCGTAGTAACGGAACAATAACGGTCGGTTGCCTTCTGGGTCGTACACCATATTAAACTTGCGGAAATGTTGGCGCAATCCACGCAAGTCCGCCCGACTCAAGGCAAAAATGCCCCAGTGCTTGCCTAGGCAGTTGGCTATGACCCATAGTGCGAAAGGCTTGCCTTGTTCAAGACGGACTAGGTAAGGGGCGCATTTGGCAACGTCCGGTGCCAGTTCGCCCCGGTACAGGCAGACAAATTCGGGTTGGTCGGCATGAAGACGGCCCAACAAAGCCGGATTGGAAGCACCATCCAACACGGCATAGGCGTTGCTGCCGGGGTCTGCGAACAATAAGCGGGCAAGGTCTTTCTGCTGGGCTTCTGTCTGCTGGGGATTAAGTGGAGTGGACATGTTATTACCTGATTAGCGAGTTATTTCAACTAAACCCAAAACGAAATGGCTGAGACATCTTCATGATCAGGTATTATTAACTGATGTTACGCATGATGCTAGATGTAGGCCGGAATAAGCCCTCCCCGGCGGGCGATTCCGGCGTAGTTAGCCCTGTCTGTGTACCCTCTTGCCGGAAACGCCCGTGAACGGGCTTATTCCGGCCTACGGTGCGTAACATTAGTTATTAAGTATCGTTTGCAGCCGCCGCCGCCTCCGCGCATTTTTCGCAAAATGGCGTTCCGTCCTGGGCCGCTTGTTGCAAGGCGGTGGCGGCAGGCCCGTCAGCGGCGGAAGTGGCATCGTCTAGGGTGTTGGCACTGGGGGAATCCGACTCTGACGGAGGACTCGCCGGGCTAGACGAACCCGAATCAGGCGAAGGACTTGCCGGACTCGACGGGCTAGGCGTACCGGGTGCCACCTTGGTGGAGGATGGCCCAGAGGTGGCAAGCGTGGGTGCTGTTGACGGCGGCGGGGCATCCATGCCGCCGGCCTTGTCATCCGCCGCCTCCTTCGGTGCTGTGGGGGCTGTCGGGCTGCATCCCGAACCGGACCCCGCCGAACCACCGCTGTTAATCAATACCGGCGTACCGGAAATAGTGACCCCGGCCGGGCCGATGACAATGAAGCCCCCGCCGGCTTTCAGCGTAATGCTCATGCCCGCTTCGATGACGATATTCATCCCGGCCTTTAGATGGATTTCCTGGCCGGCATCCACAGCATGCTTCATGCCGACTTTTTGTTGCAGGTCCATTCCGGCCTTGAGCGAGACCGTGCCCTTCACCTCTTCGTTATCGTCGCCCTTGACCGTGGAATGCCGGTCGCCGTCCACCTCTTCCAACTGGTCTTTGACCACAATCAAGTGCCGATCATTGCCTATCCATTCGTAAGCGTCATTCTTGACACGGGTGTCTTGGTTGTATTCAGCATGGATGAAAATCTGCTCTTTCCCCTTATTGTCATCAAAGCGGATTTCGTTGAAGCCATCCCCACCCTTGGTGGAATAGCTCTTCCAGGTGGACAGGGTCATTTTGTCGGGCAGCTTATAGGGCGGCATTTGGCTGTTGTTGTAAACGCTGCCGGTAATCAGCGGTTGGTCCGGGTCGCCTTCCAAAAAATCGACGACGACCTCCTGACCGATGCGGGGTAGGGTAATCATGCCCCAGTTCTTGCCAGCCCATGGTTGAGCGACGCGCACCCAGCAGGAGCTATTTTCGTCCCGTTGGCCATAGCGGTCCCAGTGGAACTGCACCTTCACCCGCCCGTACTGGTCGGTGTAAATCTCCTCGCCCGCAGGGCCGGACACCACGGCGGTTTGCGCGCCATGGACCAAGGGCTTGGGTGTGGAACGCAACGGACGGAAAGCCTGTGTGCGGTCGCTGACGGTAAACAGGCAATCGAAACGTTTTTCTTCGCCGGACGAGCCGCCGGAAGCCACATAAGAATCCTGTTGCAAGCTGTAACTGGCGGCAAGCACTAAGTATTCACGGTTTTGGTCTTCGCGGGGGTGGTCAGTGAGTTTAAACAAATAACCGACACCTAGGCCACGCGCATTGCCATTGCCGTTACAGCGCTCAAAATGGGTATGTTCTTCCTCAATGCGGCTACGGGCCAAGTTTTCACCAACACCGATTTCTGTGTATCCCCCTGGAAAATCAAAATATTCATAACCCGAATGCGGGTTCTGTTTTTTCAGGGCAGACTTGACCAACAAATTAGTCTTGGGTTTCTTGAAATCGTAATCGGTCAGCGAAAAAACCCCCGGCTGAATTTCCTGACCAAACGACCAATCGTGGATATGGTCGGTGCGAGTGCGGTCTGTCGTACCTTCCTCCTGATTATAGGGGATTTTTTCATAGCCTGGAAACTTGTCATGGGAACTGCTGGAGTCGGCCAGCACCAGATGGTGTACCCCATTTTCATGGGTGAAGTAATAATAAATGCCTTCTTCCTCCATCAAACGACTGACGAAATTGAAGTCAGTCTCCCGATATTGTACGCAGTATTCGCGAGTGACATAGCTGCCGCTAAGCTTGTCCTTGATATCGGTGAAGCCTTGGTCGCTAAACACCTGTTTGATGATGTCGGAGGTTTTTTTTTGCTGGAATATCCGGCAATTGGCGGCACGGGTCAAAAACCACAGCCAAGGCCGCACACTGGCAGTGTAATAGAATAG
>QJPH01000288.1 GCA_003242955.1 Candidatus Methylumidiphilus alinenensis | reverse complement strand
CTCAAGGGGCGATATGGTTTCTTGGCTCATTGGGATTCCCTATGGGGGTCAAGCACTCTCGTGCGGCGATAGGGCAGCAATGATGCCTCATTACCGGTCGCCAATCAATGCTTCAAAGAGACCCGAGTCCATCCCATTGTGAGGAAACGTCCGCGTCGATGAAAAAGTCATTGAGCCATACTTTCAGGTATATTCTTTATTGGATATCACCTTACAGCGCTATATCCATTAATAGGAGTGGCCAGCGTGGCAAAAGGCTTGTAGTGACAATGGGGTTACCTATTCTCAATACTGCTGAAACACCTTGCTAATTTAAGTGAGGAATTCACCATGCGCAAGATTTTGATTGATGCCACCCGCTTGTTGCGGCGATCCATGAATGGGCGTTTGCCTACTGGGGTAGACCGGGTAAGCTTGGCCTATATTGCGCATTATGGGCACAGGGCACAAGCGGTGGTTCGTTGGGCAGGCCAAAGTTTTGTCTTGTCCTGCGAAGCCTCGGAGCGGATTTTTAAATTTTTGCATGATCCGATGCCAGGGCTTCGAGACTCGATGTGGCCCACGCTGGGAAAATCTGCCGTTTCAAGTTGGCGGCATCGCAATATCGAGGGCAGGTTTCTGCTTAATACCGGTCATAGCGGGCTTGAATGGCCCACCTATCCCAGCATGCTCGAACGGCAAAAAGTGAAGCCGCTGTTTTTTGTGCATGACCTGATTCCCATCAACTATCCCGAATATGCGCGGCCCGGCGAGCGCGACCGGCATATCAAGCGGATGGACAATGCCTTGGATGCCGCCGTGGGAGTCATTGCCAACTCGCAAACGACACTCGATGAATTAACAGACTATGCCAAGACCACGGGAAAACGCATGCCACCGGCAGTTGCAGCATGGCTTGCACCGGGAGTGATACTGAATTCACCGGGTCCTAGGCCGATCCGACCACCCTATTTTGTGCTATTGGGTACCATTGAACCCCGCAAGAACCACTGGCTGATGCTGCAACTGTGGCGACGATTGATCCTGCGGCATGGCGAAAACGCCCCCCGGCTGGTCATTATCGGGCAGCGTGGGTGGGAGTGTGAAAACGTGGTGGATTTATTGGAGCGATGTGAAACCCTGCGTGGGTTTGTAATTGAGTGCGCAAGATGTTCGGATGTGGAACTCGTCAATTATTTGCACCATGCCCAAGCCTTGCTGTTTCCATCCTTTGCCGAAGGTTACGGGATGCCGATGGTGGAGTCCCTGGCACTGGGAGTGCCAGTCATCGCCAGTGACTTACCTGCATTTCAGGAAATCGCAGGGGATATCCCCGAGTATATCGACCCGCTGGATGGCAAACGCTGGGGCGATCTCATAGAAGAATACTCCAATTCGGCAAGCCTGACGAGAGTAGCGCAATTACAACGGATTGAGGGCTTCAATGCGCCCACTTGGAAACAACACTTTTCGATTGTGGACGAGTTTATGGAGCAGCTAGGACACCGCCATTAAATTAATACCGTCAAAGAGGGATTCCGACAGTCGAGTTATAAATCCGGTCAACTGCTTGCTCTACTGCCGCGTTTAAGCCCTGTTCACTGAAAAAAACACCGCGAATTTGGATAGTGCCTGCCATCGCGTTGAGTAGGTCATTTACAAGCTTTGAATCAGGTTTTAATCTATCTGTCCAGAACTTATCCAAGGGGTTTTGGTAGGTAATGCCTTGGATATTGTAAATAGCATCACCAAGGGTTTTTACAGGAATTCCATGTTGTAGTGACCTTATTCCCGATGTACTGTTTACGGTTATCATACCCAAAGACCCTTTAATCATTTCATCTAAACTTCCCCCATCAAAATAATCAATCCGTTCGCAAACAGAAAATTCTTTTGCCAATTGGAATATTTTATTTTTCCAATTTTTAAGTCCTGGATCCCAAGGATGAATCTTTATCATTAGTCGGGTGTCTTTTTCTGCATTGTCAGAAAAGGATTTAATGACCATCTTTATTGCAGATTCCATGTCATCAAATGGTGAATAGGCAACGATCTGAAAATCATGCTCAAGCTGAAGGGGAAAAAGGAAATAACGCGGCATTTCTTTTAATAATGCGTACATTCTTAAATATGCTTTGCTTTTGTTTACCTTAGTTTTAATTAAGCGAATGCCAATTGCAGGGAAATAAATGATTGGGTTTGGGCGTCTGTCACTACGACGGTAATGAGGATAAAGCCAGAATAAAAAAACATTACTAAAACTATATATCAAGTCTCCAATTGACATATTGTAATCACTATCATTATATTTCAGGCTAAAATCTGCCTTAGGGACTAATGATGCAAGCTCTGCTATTTTTTCCGGCAGCTTGGGAAACTTTGAATTACCGCTCATTCCGTCTCTTTCAAGAGTGATCCAATCGGGTCGCAAATAACCATAATCCGAAACTATTACACGAATCCCTTTATGCTGGGCAATTTCAACCGCTTGTTTATGATAACGTCTTTGCTCACCAAGAAGAACAATATCCGTAACTTGAGTTTCATCAAAAAACCTAGCAATAAATGTAGGCCAGTCTAAATAATTCCCACGATAATTGACTGTATTGGCACCATTCCAAAATATCCAATCCCCTATGCACAAATTTATGCCTGTTGTCTTACAACCAAGTTTAGTAAGCTTGCACGCAATTCTACTAAAAAAAGGGGAAGGCATTCCCTGAAGAAAAACAATATGCCGGTTTGCCATAATCATCTCATAAAATTAATTAATGTTACTTGTGTATTCACCCTTATACCAGGAATTCAAACACACTGCGTGTGAGACAACGACTTCCGCATTGCTTCGTCAAAACCTACCTTCCCGACTATACCGCTATCGCTGCGTATTTTTT
The DNA here is from genome assembly GCA_003242955.1 of Candidatus Methylumidiphilus alinenensis. Lineage (GTDB taxonomy): Bacteria > Pseudomonadota > Gammaproteobacteria > Methylococcales > Methylococcaceae > Methylumidiphilus > Methylumidiphilus alinenensis. Next base: position 31,408 of record QJPH01000288.1, on the reverse strand, counting down.
CCGCACTATGCCCACAAGTGCGCCCAAATATGTGAACCAGCAAGCGATGGAGAATAGGCTCATGATTAGGCAAAAACAGTTGGTAAAATTTCTCAACAGAAATTGCAAGTCCATTTGCTATGCCAAACGGCAAATCCAGCACTAGACCCCGCCCATTTAATGAACCGCGCAGTGATTCTATAAACTCTGCCCAATTAACATCATAGTTGTCGCGTACATTATAGCATTGAAACGCTGCGTGTTTTGCTTGCGCAGCCCAGAGTAAATAATCAATAAGATTATCTATGTAAACAAATCCTGCGTTAGCCTGCCCTTTGTCAATGGTTAGCATTAGCCCAGACTGTAATTCGCTACCGATTCGCTGGATAAATTGGCTTTTATATCCTATTACATTAGTAGGACGAATAATTGTATAATGAATGTTTTGGCAAGCACAGTATTCACGCACCAAGTTTTCTCCACGCAATTTGCTGTCACTATATCCAAAGCCTGTCTCTAAAGTTGGAGATTTTTCATCGCAAGGTTTTTCAGGAAAACCATAGACATCAGTGGTTGAAATATGCACCAACCGAGTAAGGCTTGGATTGTATTTTGCAATTGCATTTAATAGATTTTGCACACCGAGAACGTTCGCAGTATAATAGGCAGATGTTTTGTCCCATGTTTTTACATTGGCGGCGCAATGGAAAATCACCGATACATCAGAAACGGCCTGTTCAAGTGCAACCTCATCAGAAAGGTCGCCGATAATAACTTTGGCGGCATCTTGCAAATCATCAGAAAGCTTTGTACCATCCCTAACCAACAACTTGACTTTCCATCTTTCGGTAACAAGCCGTTTGGCCAAATGCCCACCAATAAACCCTGTGGCCCCCGTTATTAATGTAGTATTTACTAAGAGTTCATTCATTTTTATAATACTTATACAGCGTTTTTAATATCGAATAGTTACTTGTTGGGCTATACCATTTTGCAAAGCACAGACACACAGGATAGTTTGAATGAGTGTCCTTTATTATTTTCCTTTGTTAAGAAAAAACGCTGTACATGAATGCAAATCGGGACTCCTAGCGGTGAAAAAAATGGCACATAGGCCGTTTTGACGGTCAACAAAAGACGTTGCCAAAACGACGGAACACGCCTGTTGCGCCTACCGCGTTGAGGGAAGCCCATAGGTGCATTATTATACGCGTTTAAATGATTGGTTGGCATACATTTCTGCAAAAAGTATGTGAAGCATAGAGAAATCTTGATATACAGCATTTTCATCTTAATAATATACCTAAAACAGACATTCCGTTAAACCTTCAGGTTAACCGAATAACCTGTGCTATCATACCCACTACCAAGTAACTCTTTGATGTTGAAAATGCTGTAATTAGTTCATTATTTATTAAAATTCAAAAGAGAATCTTCCAGTCTAAACACCATGTGTGACAACGAAATCTTGCAAACAAAGATATTTAATTCCGTTCATGAATTGCCAAAGGAGCAATGGAATGGCTTACTAATAGGAAATTCATCTACCTTTTCTTATGATTTTCTTGAAATAGTCGAAACATCGCAATTAAATGACTTTGAATATAAGTATATATTGTTTTATGACGATGATAACTCACCCGTGGCATTGACCGTATTTTATACCATAACTACTGATATTGCAATTTTTTCATCTGGTAAACTTAAGTCGTTATTGCATAGTGTTCGCCAAGTTTTCCCAAATTTTCTTAAGCTACGCATGCTGGAATGTGGTACGCCTATTACCTTAAATAGTCCGCCAATTGTAAGTAATAAAAAAGTTCCAGCATTCGATATAATCAGAACCCTTGACAAACTATTAATGAAAGCCGCAAAAGAAAATAATAATATTATTATTGTAATTAGAGATTTTGAACCAAAAACGAAACCAATGCAATCTAACTTATCAGAGCTTGGATATTGCTTTGTTGATGGCCTACCTAATACATATATTGATATAATATGGAAAAATCCAAAAGATTATGTATCATCAATGAAAAGTTATTATAGAAGTAAACTGCTAAGGCATTTGCGTAAAGTCGAAGGGCAGAAATTAAGATATGAACTAGTGGAAGATTTCGCTGATATGGCAGAAGTGTTATGCGCTCAGTGGCTGGTAGTTCATAATAGTGCCGATGAGTTCCAGCGAGAAGTCTTGACACCTGAGTTTTATAGGGATTTATCCATAAAAATGGGAGATTGTTCAAAAGTTCTCTTGTTTTATAAACAAGAGCTATTGGTTGGTCATGCTTTGCTTCTTATTGACGGGGATCTGTTACGCTGGCTTTATTTTGGACGAAATGAATCTACAAATGATAGCCTTTATATTTATGCGGGACATAAAGTAATAGAAACAGCGATTAATTTAGGGGCGAAGCAGCTTAAACTCGGACTTACGACTTATTCAATAAAGCAAGATATTGGAGCTACAGTAACATCAATAAAACTCGCAATAAAATCAAAATATTTCATTATTAATCCGTTTATTAAAAAAATATACCAACTTATAAATAATACTCCTGTAATTAATAATAAGAGTATTTTTAAAAACTCACTTCACACCAGCAAAAATTCGTAAGAAAAACCTGAATACTTCTTGCCTCCAAATATTTTTATTACCCGATGTGTTGCGCCAATGTAACAATGATTCTAGAGCTTCTTCAGGTGTAATCAATCTTTTTCCATCAACGCTCAAATAAAGTGGATATTCAATAAGCACACCAGCGACCATTTCATCAATAGTCAGTTGCCGATTACGTCGCTGATTTGGGACAATATCGTTGGTCAATCCCCACCCCGAATAAAAAGGTTGCCCATGACAAATGACTGACTTTCCACGCAGCATCGCTTCAAACCCTGCCAGAGATGTCAACACATGCACTTCGTCCACGCTATTTAACAAATCGCCCATTACCACATCTGTCACCACTTCATCGCACCAAAGTTGGGCGTTATTCTCGTCTTTGCCTAAAATCCGAAGACGTGCTATGACATCTGGGTGGGGTTTATAGACACAGTATGCATCTAAATTACTCATACGCACTTTGCGCAATAACTCCATATTGCCTTTAATTTGTGGGGCACCGAAGATAATGGAAGCATCACTCTCTACTTGGCCCACCACAAGAATTATTTTTTTTTGTGTATTTGGGCGTTGCCATGTTTTTAAACCTGTATTATATTTAGTGAGACCATTTTCAATGATTTGTGTGCGTAATTTAGCCGCACGCACGATTAGTGTTTGATCGAATTGAAGGGTATTAAGAATTTCTTCCAAATCCGATGAACCGGTTGTATTGTAATAAATGCCTTTGTTATCTATAACCCATGAAACAGGTCTTACCAAATCAGCACCAAGCCCCACTGATCGCAGAAAGCCGTCTTCAACACGAATGATGCTAATGTGCTGAGAAAGATTGGCGGGGGCTGGCATCATTCCCCATAACGCTACAACTCCATTTGCTGGCAGCTTGCTGTCCTTATTTACAAAAACAACTTTTCGCCCTAAAAAACACTGACGTACAATAGGCCATTTCCAGCGTGGGAATTTGTATGCATAAAGTACTTTTGGGAAATCATCAAATCGAGGTATGTTCATGAAGCGTCTCTGATCGGTGATTTCCGATCCATTATGTTTATCCATAAAAAATATCTGTTGATTTTAGCAGCTTCCGATAGGGCTGGTTCAAGCTTGGGCAAATGTTTTTCAAGGATTCCTCTCCGTCGCCCTAAACCCTCTGAAAATGTTAAAATTCCCAACTACAACACAGAACCCACGAAGAGAGGTTAAGCAAGCAATCATGGCAGGCCATAGCAAATGGGCTAACATCCAGCACCGCAAGGGCGCACAAGATGCCAAGCGGGGCAAACTGTTCACCAAATTCATACGCGAGATTACGGTCTCTGCCCGCACGGGCGGAGGCGATCCGTCCAATAATCCGCGACTCCGGGCCGTCATGGACAAGGCTCTAACGGCCAACATGACCAAAGACACCATCGAACGCGCCATCAAGAAGGGTGTCGGGGCGGGGGACGGAGACAACTACGAAGAAGTGCGCTACGAGGGTTACGGCCCTGGGGGAATAGCCGTATTGGTGGATTGCCTCACAGACAACCGCAACCGCACTGTCGCCGAAGTGCGCCATGCTTTCAGCAAGGCCGGCGGCAATTTGGGGACGGACGGTTCGGTGGCCTATTTGTTTGGCAAAGTCGGCATCCTCAGCTTCCCCTCTGGAGTGAACGAGGACATCGTGATGGAGGCCGCACTGGAAGCAGGGGCTGACGATGTGATCGGCAACGACGATGGCTCGGTGGACGTGATAACGTCCCAAGAGAATTTTGAGTCAGTGAAAGCTGCTTTGGCTGGCGCGGGCCTAAACCCGGACAACGCCGAGGTGACAATGCGGGCGGGTACAAGCACCTCGCTAGGCCAAGATGATGCGGAAAAATTGATTCGCCTGATCGAGCGATTGGAAGACTTGGACGACGTGCAGAACGTCTATTCAAACGCCGATATCAGCGAGGAAATCCTCGAGAAGATTGCTTGACCCGCATCCTCGGCATCGACCCTGGCTCACGCTCCACCGGCTACGGATTGATTGATGCCGTAGCCAAAGGACCGGTTTTAGTGGCCTGTGGTTGCATCCGCACCGAGTCCGATACCTTCCCCTACCGGCTCAAGCAAATCTACGATGGTATTGTTGAGATCGTCCGGCAGTACCAACCCGACGAACTGGCCATCGAACAGGTATTTATGCACAAGAACGCCGACTCTGCCCTTAAACTCGGCCAAGCCAGGGGGGCCGCCCTTTGCGCGGTGTTGGTGGCGGGGCTACCGGTCCATGAATACGCCGCCCGCCAGGTGAAGCAAGCCATCGTCGGCAAGGGCGGTGCGGACAAAATTCAGGTTCAGCACATGGTGAAAATCTTGTTAGGGCTTTCCGGCCAACTTCAAGCTGATGCCGGCGATGCCTTGGGGGTGGCACTTTGCCATCTACATACAAGGGAAACAACTCGGCGCATCGAGGCAATGACGCGGAAAATCGCCGGGGTTAAGATATGATCGGCTTCCTGCGTGGCGTATTAGTTGTCAAAAAAGCCCCTTCTTTGTTACTGGATGTCCATGGTGTGGGCTATGAAATAGACGCGCCTATGTCTACCTTCTTCAAACTCCCGAAAGAAGGCGAAGAAGTGTTTCTGCACACGCACTTGGCCGTGCGTGAAGATGCCCACACACTCTATGGATTCATCTCCGAACCCGAACGCGCCTTGTTTCGCAGCTTGATAAAAGTCAGCGGGGTCGGGGCTAAACTGGCCTTGGGCATACTCTCGGGGCTTAGTGTCGAGGAGTTTCAGCGTTGCATCCATTCGGGCAATACCGCTATGTTAATCAAATTGCCGGGGGTGGGCAAAAAGACCGCCGAGCGGCTCGTCATCGAAATGCGCGACCGCTTGCCGGAATCCGATGGTACTACGGTGGCTGTCGGCTTGGGCGGCGTGACCCTTGCCAGAGAAGCCAGCCCGGTGGCCGATGCGGTCAGTGCCTTGGTGGCCTTGGGCTTCAAGCCGCAAGACGCGAATGCGATGGTCCGCTCCATTCCAGCCGAGGGGAAAACCAGCGAGGACTTGATTAAGTTGGCATTGCAGGGGGCGGGGAGGAAGTGATATTGGGGAGAAACTTGTGAAAACCATTGATTTGTTTGCCGGCGCGGGAGGGCTTTCGTGCGGTTTGCATCAATCCGGGTTTACCTCGGTGTTTGCGAATGAATGGATTGCGGAATATGCACAAACCTATCAATTAAACCATCCGCAAACCGAAATGCTGGTCGGCGATGTACGGCAAGTTTGCGAAATCGACTTAAAAAAACGCTTAGGGCTTAAAGAAGGCGAAATTGGACTAGTCGCGGGTGGACCGCCTTGTCAGGGGTTTTCCATCAATGCCCCGATTCGCAGCTTGGACGACGAAAGAAACCATTTGTTTAAAGACTTTCTGCGGGTTGTCGCAGCGTTGATGCCGAAAGCGGTGCTAATAGAAAACGTACCCGGCATCATCTCCCTAGGCAAAGGTACGGTTGTCCAGCAAATTTACCAAGAACTCGAGTCCATGGGTTACAAGGTCAAGCATAAAATCTTGTTCGCTGGACATTACGGCATCCCCCAAATGCGCTTTCGGACGGTTTTTATTGGCATCAAAGACTATTCTGGTGAAATCACTTTCCCTGAACCTGTGTACGATGCCAAGGCTGTTGCAAATTTCACCGGGGCGCAAGAATTGTGTATTCAAACACCGCCGTTGTTTTATCAACATCTCAAGCCGCAAACCACCGTCTGGAATGCCTTGTCTGACCTGCCCGACATTGACAATGGCGAGACCAATAGCCCTGAAACTTATGCCAAGGAACCGCAGTGCGACTACCAACAATATTTAAGAAAAAATACGATTAAATTGACAGCCCATCATTGTGCGCGGCTAGGCGAAATCAATCTTGAACGCCTCAAGTATATTCCACAAGGCGGAAGCTGGCGGGACATTCCTTTTGAGCTTTTGCCGGCTGGTTTGAAACGGGCGAGAAGAAGCGACCATACCAAACGCTATGGACGCTTACACCCCGATGCGCTTTGCTCTACGGTATTGACGAAATGCGACCCGCATTGGGGAAGCTTTGTCCATCCCACCCAAGACCGAATCATTTCGGTGCGCGAAGCGGCTAGGATACAGTCCTTCCCTGACAATTATGTTTTTGCGGGGAACATCACCCAGCAATATGAACAGATTGGCAATGCGGTTCCTCCCCTTTTGGGCAAGGCGATAGGCGATGAGATCATGAAAATGCTAGGGGAAAAAGCATGATAGTCCGTCCCAAAAAGGATTTGATTGAAGTCTTTGGGTATGCTCCTGACGATTTATCACCTCAGTGCCGTAGCTTGTGGAGATTGTCAGCCTGTCCGTTCATTCACAAACAGTGTACAAAAGCGAACCATGATGGTTCAGTAATTTATGGCACATGCAGTGTTACTTCTGCTTTTGGGCATTGTGTCATTTGTCCAAATCGGCTGTATGAACAAGATTACGCTGTTCTAAGGGCAATAGGCAAGGAAGTTTTCGATTCAAGCTTGGATTTTTATATGTATGAGCAATTTATACCGCTCAGAGAAAATATGAAAAGCTGTATTGTCGCTCTTGGTCAAAATTCAGGAAGGGAAGTTAAAATAGGAACAAACCTTTCAATGGATTGGGTTCTGGCAAAAATTAAAAATGGACAACTTATTGAATACGTTGGTGTTGAAGTTCAAAGCATTGATATAACTGGTAACTATAGAGATGCTTGGCATTCCTATAAAAATTTAACCGAACAGACACAACTTATTCCAAGCTCGGGGCATGGGATGAATTGGGCTAATGTCCATAAGCGATTGATTCCACAAATCATACGAAAAGGGCTTATCTATTCGCGTTCAGATTTGGTGAAGTCTGGCTTGTATTTTGTCGTTCCTGATATCGTTTATCGTAAATTTGAAGGGATTATAGGTGGCGATATTCCGCTCTTGACTACAGGCGGTAAGGATGTTTTGACCATCCACACTTATGAGCTGTCCCCAACAGTCAAGCATGGGGAGCAGCGAAGCTTAATCTTAAAACGAAACATCCGTTTTTCACTGGAAGAGTTTTCTCAGCGCTTCATTTCTGGGCCAAATTTACCTAGCGGTTTTCAACTAGATGCTGCCGTCAAGCGTGTTCTGGGTGTTTCCTAACCACAATTGATGCCGAATATGAATTCTTTGGATGAAATGCTGAAAAAATCGGGTGTTGACTATAATCGTGATTATTTGTAGTCCGAATTGCTACGACCCCTCCGGGGTCGTCTGTCAGTTTTTGCCGATATCCGGGGGTGTCGCTGACGCTCAACCCCCGGCTAACAGCTTAAACCCCTTCGGGGTTTACATTCTCCTCACACTATGCACGATAAATTTTTAGAGGTGGTTTCGGTAACATGATATTAAGCTATAAGAAACTCACCAAAGCTAAGGCTCATGAAATTTACAGGGAGGTAATTCGTTTTGAGCGTTGATGAAAACCAAAGAGTCATCACCCCCACCGAAGGCAACGAAGACGAAGCCGTAGACCGCGCCATCCGTCCGCGCCGATTGAAGGACTACATCGGCCAGAAGGCGATGCGTGAGCAAATGGGCATCTTCATCAAAGCCGCCCGAAATCGTGGTGAACCCTTGGACCATGTGTTGATCTTTGGCCCACCGGGGCTGGGCAAAACCACTTTGGCCCATATCATTGCCAACGAAATGGGCGTGAATATTCGCCAGTCATCCGGGCCGGTGATAGAAAAAGCCGGCGATTTGGCCGCCATACTGACTAACTTGGACAAGGGCGATGTGTTGTTCATTGACGAAATCCATCGCCTCAGCCCAGTCGTAGAGGAAATACTCTACCCGGCCATGGAAGATTACCAGATCGACATCATGATTGGGGACGGCCCGGCTGCACGGTCGATCAAACTCGACCTTGCCTCGTTTACCCTAGTCGGTGCGACCACCCGTGCCGGATTGTTGACTTCGCCACTGCGTGACCGTTTCGGCATCGTCCATCGTTTGGAGTTTTACACGGTCGATGAACTCTGCCAAATCGTCAACCGCTCCGCCCGTTTGTTGAACATGAGCATGAGCGCCGAAGGGGCCAGGGAAATCGCCCGTCGCTCTCGCGGAACCCCGCGTATCGCCAATCGGCTGCTGCGCCGTGTCCGCGACTTCGCCCAAGTCATGGGTGATGGGTCGGTCACGGAGGAAGTTGCCAGCCAAGCGCTGGAAATGCTGAACATCGACCGCCATGGCTTCGACCAACTCGACCGCAAACTGTTACTGACGGTGATCGAAAAATTCGGCGGTGGGCCGGTAGGCTTGGACAATATTGCCGCCGCCATCGGCGAAGACCGAGGAGCCATAGAAGACGTGTTGGAGCCTTATTTGATCCAGCAAGGCTTCATCATGCGCACCCCACGGGGCCGGGTGGCGACCAAAGCCGCTTATTTGCATTTGGGGCTGGAACCACCGAGGATTACAGGCGTAAATGAGGAGTTGTTTTGATAAGGTGATTTCCAATAATGAATCCACCAAAACCGAAATGAATTGTCCTCGAAAATAACGAACAATTCCTCCGCAAATCACCTTGCCAAGCTGGGGCTTGGCGTTCCTTCTGGGAGCACCAAGCCCCAGCTTGGCCTTTGGATGGGCTGTTCTTTATTGGATATCACCTTATTTCCCAGCTATCAACCCCAGATACTTTTTGTAAAGGCTCTCTTTGTCTTCCTCCTGATCGGGGTCTTTTGCTATGCAGTCCACCGGACAGACTTCCATGCATTGGGGTTTGTCAAAATGCCCCACGCATTCGGTGCAAAGCGAAGGATTGATCTCATAAATGGTTTCGCCTTGGGAGATCGCCCCATTGGGGCATTCAGGTTCGCAGACATCGCAATTGATGCATTCGTCGGAAATAAGCAAGGCCATGCGACTACCTAAGACTGGGAAGAATATTTATCCGATAGGGCTTTGTTGACCCTTTCGGTAACGAATGGTGAAATGTCACCGCCGAGACGTGCAATTTCCCTAATAACCGAAGAGGAAATGAATGCGTATTTTTCTGATGGTGTCAAAAACATAGTTTCCATTTCCTTGTCTAGGTGGCGGTTCATGCCGGCTAGTTGAAACTCGAACTCGAAATCGGACACGGCGCGCAAGCCGCGCAGGATGACACCGACCCCTTTTGTCCTGGCGCATTCCACCAAAAGGCTTCTAAATCCAACTACTTCCACGCCCGGTATGTCGCTAACCGCTTCCTTTGCAAGTTCAACACGCTCGTCAAGGTTGAACAACGGCGTTTTGCCCTTGCTATCGGCCACCGCGACTACAACCCGGTCAAAGATACGGGCGGCGCGAAAAATCAAGTCAAGATGCCCATTGGTGATGGGGTCGAAGGTGCCGGGGTAAATCGCTGCTCGGCTATTGATCATTGGATGATTATATACACTGGCTGGTTGTGAAGTTTGTTAATATTACCTGATCAGGAAGATTGTTCAGCCAAATCGTAACATCTAGCCGCAATCGTCATACCGGCAGGGATTGCCGGACAAATCGGCAGGATAGCCGATTTGCACGGCTCCGCCGCCCGAAGGGTGAGGGACATGGATGTCCCGAATGCATCCAGTCGCCATGGAGGGCAATCTAGTTTCACCTCCCTGTGTTCTGGATACCGGCAATCCCTGCCGGTATGACGCACATGTCGGTTTAGCTGATGAATCTTCATAATCAGGTATTATTATACCCGTTTAATCCGAGGCTGGCCTTGAGTTTACGTTTTCGCCTGAATCTGATGATTGGGCTAACACTTTTGATTATCGTAGGCGTTGGCACATTATTTGTTGTCCACAATGCCAGGCGGTCCGTGCTGGAGGAGGTTCGCTCTTCCATAGACATGGCACTACAAATGGTGGAGGTAGGTTTGGCCCGAAGCGCAGGCCCACAGCAAGCTTTGGCGGCTTGGCTTGCCGAACTGGGGCGGATGGAGAAAATCCGCCATTTTCACATACAGATGCGCCAGCCAACGCAATCGCCAACCGACCTGTCCCACGACACCCCCAAGCATGCCGGAAGCCTTGCGCCAAACTGGTTTGCCTGGGCAGTGACACCAACTTTGATGGTGGGGGAAAAACAAGTGGTAAACGGTGCTGGAGAACCTGTCCGCATTGTGATCGAAGCCAATCCAGCGGATGAAATTGACGAAGCCTGGATTGAAGCACGGAGTTTTCTCGTCTTCATGGTTGCCTTGGCGGCGGCGGTTTCCGGCTTGGTCCACATTACGCTGGGACGCGCCTTCAAATCCGTGGGTCATATCCTCCGAGGCATGGAGGATATCGAGCAAGGCGACTACGGCAAGCGTTTACCGCATTTCGATCTTGCGGAATTTGACCGCATTTCCGCTGCGTTCAACCACATGGCCCAAGCACTGGCGAAATCACGCGACGAAAACCGCGCACTTGCCAGCCATTCCTTAAGGGTGCAGGAAGACGAGCGGCGCTACCTTGCCCAGGAACTGCATGACGAACTTGGCCAATCGCTGAGTGCCATCAAAGTCATGGCCGCTTCTCTCCGCAATACGCCTCGTCAGGAACATAGGAACGAACGACGCTTATTATTTACTTCTCAGCTTGATGTAAGGTGGACCGCAGAACACTATGACGGGGATAATCCGCATAGGGAAGCCGCCGAAACCATCATGCACCAATGCGACCGGCTGTTCGGCGTGGTGCGGGGGATGATGCGCCGTTTGCACCCCCTGATGCTGGATGAACTGGGCCTTATCCCCTCTTTACAAGACTTGATCGAAAACTGGCGTACCCGCCACCCGGACATTGACATTTTTTCAATCCTCGACGAGGGTGTGGAGGCGTTCGTTGGCAGTGCGAAGATACACTTATTCCGCATCGTGCAGGAAAGTTTGACGAATATTTCCAAACACGCCGATGCCAAAACCGTTTGGATTGAACTGGCCTTAATGGAAGGCGACAGCATCTATTTGAAAGTCGCTGATGATGGCAAGGGCTTCGACCCGGCATTGCCAAGGACTGGTTTCGGGCTGCATGGCATCCATGAACGTGTGGCAAGCATGAATGGCCAATTGGCATTAGAAACCGATACGGATCGGGGTGTCAGCCTAGAAATTATAGCGCCTTGCCATGCATAGAAAAATCACTGTCATGTTGGTGGACGACCACGCCGTGGTTCGCGCCGGGTATCGCTTGCTGTTAAGCCAATCCGGACTTATCGAAATTGTGCGCGAGGCCGAACGCGGAGAGGAAGCCTGCCAGCAGTATGCCGAGTGCAAACCGGACTTGGTGGTTATGGACTTGTCCATGCCAGGCATGGGGGGGTTGGCAGCCATTCGGCGCATTCTAGCCCGCGACCCCGATGCCCGCATCCTCGCTTTCAGCATACACGACGAGGCCGTCTATGCCGAGCGGGCGCTGGATGCAGGTGCTTGCGGCTACATCACGAAAAGTTGCGCACCGGAAGTCTTGGTGGAAGCTGTCCTGGCCGTTGCCCACAACGAAAACTATATCGAAGCTGAGATTGCCCAGCGGCTAGACAAAAAAAAGGCTGCCGGGCAAGGCGCGGCTGCGAATCTGCAAACCCTTTCAGCACGCGAGTTTGACGTGTTCTGCCTGTTAGCCCAAGGCCGCACCCCCCGGGAAATTGCCGGGGAACTTCGCCTAAGCTATAAAACCACGTCCAATTACAGCACTTTGATAAAAAGCAAGTTAGGTGTGAACACGACGGCGGAAATGGCAAGGCTGGCATTGCAGCAGGGGATATTCAAGGATTGATTGCCGTTCAGCATACGTTAAACCTATGGTTTACTCCACGGGTAAACGTTTTCGGGTATATTTTTCACTGATGTTAGGTAGCGCGGCTTGCAGACTGTTGTAGGGCGGCCTTCAAGCCGCCACACGGCTTTGCGGCAAAGTGGCGTGAAGGCCACCCCCTACAAGTCACTGCCATTAAGTTAAGATGCATTAAGCGTGAAATTAGCCTTTGACGGAACGCCAAGCCCCAGCTTGGCGCGGTACACCCTGATGCCAAGCTGGGGCTTGGCGTTCCGATTAAACGCTTAACTTAATGGCAGTGACCCTACAAGTGGGTACTGCGTAACATCAGCTATTCAGTTTCGCCTTCAACAAATCATTCAATTGCTGCGGATTGGCTTTGCCTTGTGTGGCTTTCATCGCTTGACCAACGAAAAAACCGAACAGCTTGTCCTTTCCTGAGCGGTACTGCGCGAGTTGTTCGGGGTTGTCGGCGATGATCTGGTCGATAATGGCTTCGATGGCTCCGCTGTCGGTGATTTGCTTAAGCCCCTGCTTTTCGATGATCTGGTCGGCAGTGTCTTGGCTTTCCCAAAGTGCCTCGAAAACCTGTTTGGCAATTTTTCCCGAAATGGTGTCGTCACTGATGCGGCGGATCAATCCTGCCAGACGTTGGGCTTCAACCGGACTCTGGTCGATCTCCAAACCCGCTTTATTGAGCGCGCCCGACAAATCACCCATGACCCAGTTGGCACTCAGCTTGGCATCCCCGCCCGCTTCCGCAGTGACAAGTTCAAAGTAATCGGCCAGTTCACGGGTCGCCGTCAACACGGTTGCATCGTAATCGCCTAGGCCAAATTGGGTTTTGAAACGATCGCGCTTGGCATCCGGCAGTTCCGGCAAGGTAGTGCGGACCTCGGCGATGAAACCTTCCGTAATTTCCAGCGGCAGCAGGTCCGGGTCGGGGAAGTAGCGGTAATCATTGGCCTCTTCCTTGCTTCGCATAGAACGGGTTTCATCCTTCACCGAATCGTACAGCCGAGTTTCCTGCTTGACTTTGCCGCCACTTCCAATCAGGTCAATCTGGCGTTCCACTTCAAAATTAATGGCCTTTTCCACAAAACGGAATGAATTCAGGTTCTTGATTTCTGCGCGGGTGCCGAATTCTTTTTGCCCTACGGGGCGCACCGACACATTGGCATCGCAACGGAAAGAGCCTTCCTGCATGTTGCCGTCGCAGATTTCTAGGTAGCGCACCAAGGCATGGAGCTTTTTCAGATAAGCCACGGCTTCCTTGGCGGAACGCATATCGGGTTCGGAGACGATTTCCAACAACGGAGTACCCGCCCGGTTGAGGTCGATGCCGGTGAGTCCATGGAAGTCCTCGTGTAGAGATTTGCCGGCATCCTCTTCCAAGTGGGCGCGGGTAATACCGACGGTTTTCACCTCACTATCCACCAGAATGTCCAACTGGCCGTTACCCACCACCGGCAGGTCGTATTGGCTGATCTGATAGCCTTTGGGCAAGTCAGGATAGAAATAGTTCTTGCGCGCAAACACCGACCTCGGTGCGATATGCGCATTGATGGCCAGCCCGAATTTGACTGCCATGCGCACAGCCTCTGCATTTAATACTGGCAAAACACCCGGTAGCCCCAAGTCAATGGCGCAGGCTTGAGTGTTAGGTTCCGCCCCGTAGGCGGTTGCCGCAGCAGAGAAAATCTTCGAGCGAGTGGCGAGTTGGGCGTGGACTTCAAGTCCGATGACGGTTTCCCATTGCATAATGTATGTACCTTAAATCTTAGTTGAAATTAATCAGGCCAATAGGCATCGTCCAAAGTTTGCACCAATGTGAATGGGCAATCACTGGGAAAACTATTTTTATTGAATCCGGTTTCGCGCACGGCAATCAGACGGGCATCGCCATAGGCATCACAAAAACATTCAGCAAGCTTGGATTGTAGGCTTGGATTTTTGCGTAATAAGCGTTCGATGCGGCGGCGCTGTTCTTCTATGGTTGCTTGCCAGCTATTGCCACGGCGTTCTGGTTGATAGACCCATTTTAACAAATGGGCCAGCAATACCCCTAGACGGCTTTCCAATTCACGCTCTTTGCTGCCCCCCATGTCTTCCAGTTCCTCGGCGATATTGTCAATGTCGATGTCATCAAGCCGTCCCTCGCGCAGCAACTGGGCGTTTTGCAAAGCCCAAGCGTGGAAGTCTTCGGTGTAATTTTGCGTGTTCATTTTTAGCGAGGTTTTTGAAATGAAAAGACATAATATTTCAGCAAATTCAATCGGCTCACTACTTCAATGGCAAGTGTTGATAAAACCGCCGTCATTGGGCTGGATGGCCTAGATTTATTTTGATCCTTTTTGATAAACATTGACCGTAAATAATTATAAGTGGGCAGGGTGTTTTTTGTAATGTCTTTATCAACGCAAAGGCTAAAGTTGCTTTCTTTTGCCAATGCATAATATTTTTCTTTGGTGTACCCAATATCGCAGTCACCGAAAAAGCCATTGTTGACTTTTCCTAGTGACCGACTCGGCAATAAACTGCTTAACACGAAGTCAGACAGGGCTAAATAGCCGCCGGGTTTCAAAACCCGAAAGGCTTCGTTGAAGAATTTTTCGCGGCTGGGAAAATGAAAAATACATTCCACGGCGAGGACAACGTCAAAAGAATTATCTGCAAAAGGGAGGGCGCAGGCATCGCCTTGTTGAAATTCAACGGTGTTATTTTCGATTGCCTCCACTTGTTGCCTTGCCCTCTCCAATTGGCGTTCGTCGATGTTAAGACCCACTAGCCTTAGTCCCCTATGGGTTTCATTTAGGCTGGCAATGGTTCCGCCAAAACCACAGCCTACATCTAGCACCGACTGCCCATCTTTTACATCCGCCGCATTAAACACTAATTGGCTTAGGTTTTCCGCAGCCTGGGCAAAGTCGTCCACACTCAAGGTCGCCAGTTTAGGTGTTTCCCAATATCCCCAATGCACATGACGGCCGAAACTTTTTTCAAGGTCATTGTTTTCATTCAATGAGGCCAACAAATAATCAAAATAAGGCAATTTCTTCATCGTAAATTAACTCCACAAATCCGCCAGCGAAAAAGTCACGGCCTCAAACGGTGGAAAACTAACCAAATCCTCGTCTTTCAATACACCGTTCAGCATCCATCGGCCTTCTTGCAAAGTAAACGCTTCCAAGGTCCGCTCCAAAGGGTCAACCAGCCAAACATGGGCCACTCCAAAACGGGCGTACACAGGCATTTTTATGCTTCGATCCTTTTTCGCCGTACCCGGCGAAAGAATCTCGCAGACCCAATCGGGGACAACCTCATAGCGATGGTCACGGGGAAGGTTTGGCATTCTTTCCCGCCGCCAACCACCTAGGTCAGGCACGGTAATTTCTGTATCGCGAATGAAATGAACTTCCGGTTCAACTTGTATCCACCAGCCACCTGGTCCCCCTTTGCCCTGTTGGAACGGCGGGTTAAGCGCCGAACCCAAGCAGGTTTCTGCGTTGTTATGCGGACCCGCCGGACGGGGTTGGGTATATAACTGCCCGCCAATAATTTCACCGACGAGGTTTTCCGGCAAGGCCATGAACTCGTCGAATGGGCTTGAATCGATACTTTTTCGGGCGATAAAGTTCATTTAATTAAATAGTAACTGATGTTATGCAACTGTGTAGGCCGTAGCCCGGATGAAGCCGCCTGCGGCGTAATCCGGGGGATACGGTACAATCAGAGATGCCGCGCCAACCCGGATTAAGCCCGGAGGGCTCCATCCGGGCTACGACACAGGTTTTCAACGGCACGGTGCTTATCATCAGATAGTTACTCGCAACCACATTGCAAAACAATATCCACAGGGGAAATCATCCGCTCCGCCCTACCATGCTTTACATGCAACACCAGCAAGGTGGACGGGTCGAAAATCAGCACATCCTTGACGCCTTGCGATAAATAAAACGGCGGGCCGATTTCCAAGTCTTTGGCCTCATAACCCTTGCTGACGACTTCAACCACCGCTTCGGGAATCAAGGTCAAAACATTTTCCTGCTCCGCTTCTGTCGGTTCCCGGCAGAAGATGGAAATATCAGGCCGTTTAAGTCCGTTTGGAAACTGCACATACACATCCATTGCATGGACACAGGCGCAATTTTCATCAATCTGGCGTATCGACTGCGCAATCCGCTCCACGGCCTTTTGATGCTTGTAAAGTGGCTGCGCTTCCCAGATGGAAAGGCCATTGACCACTTCCAGGCGGATGCCTAGTTGGTCGGCTGTTAATAAGCGGGAGTCGATCATGACTGTATAAATTTTATGCTTTAGTCATGATGCCTGTTCAGGCCAGTAGGCGTCGTTTAGGGCTTGTTCTATTGTAAAAGGACTCGCCTTGGGAAAAATCGCTTCGTCGATTCCAGTTTCACGCATGGCAATCAGCTTCGCATCGCCATAAGCTTCAAGAAATGCTTCGTCTAATTCGCTTTTCAGGCTTGGATTTTTTTTAAGTAATCTGACAATGCGACGCCGTTGTTCGCGGATAGTGGCTTGCCAACTGCTGCCTCGCCGTTCTTGCTGATAAACCCATTTCAACAGATGGGCAAGCAATATCCCCAAACGGCTTTCCAATTCGCGCCCTTTGCTTGCGCCCATGTCTTCCAACTCCTCGGCGATATTCTCAATGTCGATTTCAGCAAGCCGTCCATCGCGCAGCAACTGTGCGTTTTGCAAGGCCCAGGCGTGGAAATCTTCACGGTAGATTTGCGTGTTCATCGGCGTTTTCAATATCTAATAATTACTTGGTTAATTGTGTAAATTTGAATCGTTCCTACGGTCTCCGCTCATCGTTATACACAAGTCCGGCCATGCCAGAAAAAACCGTCATTTCGGCTGGGATGCCTAAATCCAGGCCATGGACGGTAATATGCCGATTGTACAAATGTTTGATTTAGATGACTTGCCAGTCAGCAGTTTCACGTCCATGGATACACAAACACTTGTCGTTGCCCTTAGCTTGCCATCCTTGGACGCTGGATTTCGGCATCTCTGCCGAAATGACGGGTCTCCAATACTTGTGTATAAGGTGAGCGATGGAGTGTGGGAACTAAAATAAAGGGTAATTTCGGAGATTCCGTTCGAGATTAACATGGTGTCTTTGGATTGAATAGATGCCTATATTCAGATTAACACCAAGGAAGTTTTCCATCATATAACGTTGTATGCTCTAACAGTCCTTTAATATCATTACAACTCAAAGGATAAGGATTAGTCCTATAGAATGGATTTCGCCCAATTCGCTTACCGCCTAAATCAATGCCCGTACCGTATGGATCATTCTTAAAAGCGGCAATTGCCTTAGCCTCGCCCTTTTCTGCTCCGTCAATATCTGCTGGTTGGTTCACGCCATGGAATTGGAATTGATCCGATGAAATCCTAAGAGCCTCGCGGTGGAGGTCGAATCGTCTTTCTTTGAATGCCCAAGACACAACTTGAATCTTTTCAGGATAATGATCAGTACATTCTCTGAAACGACAAATTGCGAACAATAGGTTCTCAAACGAGTCTCTCGCAAACTCCTCGGTCGTTGAACGAGATTTGACATCGGGTTCTGACCACCACTGAAAGTAATCGGCTAGATTCCAATAGCTTTGCGCTTCGCTCCTTGGTCCGGCTTCATAGCGTGTCTGTCCTCCTGAGAAGACGAGCAGCGATGACGGGTCTCTGGCTGCGTCGTCGATGCCTGCACGGATATGTTCAATGTAGTAAGGCGGCTCACCCCTCTGGAATGATTGGAGAAACCAGTTTCGATCCTCTGCCGGTTCGATAAAGTCGTTTCCAATGTAGACGGCGTGTCCGGCTACTAGTACTAAGTTTTTAAGTTGCTTAAAATTAGAGTTAGCCATCGGTATCTCCTTCCATAAATTCTCTAATAAAATGATTTATGCTCGTATTCTCGATTCAAATGAACTAGCAAAGCAGCATGAGTTGCCGCGTCTGGTTCTACGGTTTCAGTTCCCTCAGGCAGCAATGGGATTGGTATACTATCCCTTTGCTCCATCCGCACATCCAACACCAAAGACAGACATTCAGCGGCATTGAATCGCGCTTGCTCAATGGTATCACCTTCTGTAATTGCTTCGGGAAAATCTGGAAATGTCACAGTGAAGCCACCTTCGGGCTGGGCTTCAAACAAGACTGGATAAGTGATTTTCATTTGAGTTGCTTGCCTAGTGTCCGCCTTAGGATTTGGTCAAATACAACTTTCCGAAAAAAGACAGGACAGGATTGACAGGATAAACAGGATTTTCTTGTGACATGAAGCCACATTCACACGACTCCATCCTGTCATTCCTGTTCATCCTGTCTGATTAAACAGGGAAGTTGTTCTCGACCATATCCTAATTGCTTAAATCAAGTCTTCTCTCGATCTTGTCAATCCTATCCGTCAATCTGTCGATGGCTGCTTGTTGTCTGGCATGGTCTTCGTAAAGATCGGCAGTCTCTCTTTTCATGCTGCCTATTCCTCTTTCTAGCGTCGTCAGCCTTAATTTGATGTCTTTAATATCCTCGTCATATTTTGATTTAAAGCTTTTGAATTCGTTTCTAAAGCCTTTGAGGTGTTCAAGAATTAAGCTGTCAATGTTCTCGGTCATGGTCTTTACCCATAATAGTCACTAGATTAGGTGATTTCTAATAATGAATCTACCAAAAGCATTGTCCACGAAAAACACGAAAGGCACGAACAAGACATGCTTTTGTTCGTGTTTTTCGTGCCTTTCATGGACTCTCTTTTTGCCTATGTATCAGATTCTTGATGGGATGTTCTTTCACAGGGAACACCTTAGTTGACCAGAATACCCAAAATATTTAATGTAGTCAAAAAGTTATCGTACTAATGGCTATCACAAAACCCCACAGGCGTTTTGTGATGCCAATCAGTCACCTGCTGATACTGGTGCGCAACATTCAGCAACCGGCTCTCGGAGAAATAATTGCCAATGATCTGCATCCCCACGGGTAAGTTTTTCGAGAAGCCCACAGGGATGGACATGCCTGGCAGGCCAGCAAGATTCAGGGCAATGGTGTAAATGTCCGACAAGTACATAGCAATCGGGTCGGCGCTTTTTTCCCCGAAGCGGAACGCCACGGAAGGCGAGGTAGGGCCCATGATGACATCCACTTCTTGGAAAGCCCTTTTGAAGTCATCGCTTATCAGGCGGCGGATTTTCTGCGCTTTGAGATAATAGGCATCGTAATAGCCGGCGGATAGCACATAAGTGCCTATCAGGATGCGGCGCTTGACTTCCGCGCCGAAGCCCTCGCCCCTGGAACGCGTATAGAGGTCGTGCAAGTCTTTGGGGTTTTGGCAACGATAGCCGTAACGGACCCCGTCGAACCGGGCCAGATTGGACGAGCATTCAGCCGGGGCGACCACATAATAGGCCGGAGCGGAAAGATTCATATTGGGCAGTGAAATTTCTTTTACTGTCGCTCCCAATTTGACATAGTCGGCAACCGCCTCATGGATGAGCGTGGCAATTTCCGGGTCCAAGCCTTCGCCGAAGAACTCCTTGGGCAAGCCTATTTTCAATCCAGCTAGCCGTTCGTTGAGCGTCGCGGAAAAATCTTCAACCGGGCGGTTGACGCTAGTGGAATCTTTTTCGTCAAACCCGGCCATGGTTTGCAGCATCAGTGCGCAGTCTTCGGCCGTGCGGGCCATCGGGCCGCCTTGGTCTAGGCTGGAGGCAAAGGCGATCATGCCCCAGCGGGACACTAGGCCGTAAGTCGGTTTCAGCCCGGTAATCCCGCAAAATGCAGCGGGCTGGCGTATGGACCCGCCGGTGTCAGTGCCGGTCGCGCCAGGGGCAATACGGGAGGCCACGGCGGCGGCCGATCCGCCGCTAGAGCCTCCAGGAACAGTGCCAATATCCCAAGGATTTTTCACTGGGCCGTAATAGCTTGTTTCATTAGACGAACCCATGGCAAATTCATCCATGTTAAGCTTGCCCAACATCACCGCGCCGGCTTGGTTGAAGCGTTCGACGACAGTGGCGTTATAAGGTGCGGTAAAATTATCCAGCATTTTTGATCCACAACTGGTGCGCACACCCTGGGTGCAAAAAATGTCCTTCTGCGCGATGGGTATGCCTGTAAGCGCGTTGGACTGACCGGATGAGAGGCGGACATCGGCTTGTTTGGCTTGTTCCCAGGCCAATTCGTCGGTGACTGTTATGAATGCATTGAGTTTTTCGTTATGCTCATCTATACGGTTCAAAAAAAGTTCGGTCAACTCAAGGCTGCTAAAATGCCTTTGTTGCAGTCCACGGGAAAGTTCGGCAATGGTTTTATTGTGCATCTTTTGTAGGTCTCAAGCGTAACTTTGGATCGGGGCTATTGGTTATTCAATGACTTTTGGCACTAAAAACAGACCCGCATCAACCGATGGCGCGTTGGCTTGAAACAGTTCGCGTTGGTTGTCCTCGGTCACTTGGTCCGCGCGAAGGCGCTGGGCTTGGTCCATGGGGTGGGCCATGGGTACTACAGAACTGGTATCCAGTGCGCTCATTTGCTCGACAAAGTCGAGAATTCCTGATAAATCATGTGCGTAAGCCTCGATTTTGTCATCGTCGATGGCGATGCGTCCAAGCCAGGCAATTTTGTTCACCTCTGTGGTGCTTAGAGACATTGATCTTCCCCATTGTTCATTATTAAATGGAAATATCATAACCTATCTTGCCTTGACACCCACCCACTTGTTAAATTAAAACAATTTTTACGGGATTCAATAAACATGTTCAAACGCCTCCGCGGATTTTTTTCCAACGATATGTCCATTGACCTAGGCACGGCCAATACGCTGATTTACATCCGTGGGCAAGGGGTTGTTTTAAATGAGCCTTCAGTCGTGGCTATCCGTGAGGATAAGACTAAGGGTTCTCGAGTCGTTGCCGCTGTCGGGACGGCGGCAAAGTCGATGGTCGGCAGGACACCTGGCAACATCACCGCCGTCCGTCCGCTGAAAGATGGGGTCATTGCCGATTTCACTGTCACCGAGAAGATGCTCAAGTACTTCATCCAAAAAGTGCATAAGAGCAATTCTAGCTTGTTTGAACCCAGTCCTAGAGTTCTGATCTGCGTTCCTTGCGGGGCCACGCAGGTGGAGCGGCGAGCGATCAAAGAGTCGGCGACTAGCGCAGGCGCACGGGAGGTGCGTTTGATTGAGGAACCCATGGCCGCTGGCATCGGTGCCGGTTTGCCGGTGGGTGAAGCGCGCGGTTCGATGGTGATTGACATCGGTGGCGGCACTTCGGAGGTTGCGGTCATCTCCTTGAACGGGATAGTCTATTCTGCTTCGGTTCGCATAGGCGGGGATCGCTTGGATGAGGCCATCATGAATTATGTCCGCCGCAATTTCGGCACACTGATCGGCGAGGCGACTGCGGAACGGATCAAGCACACGATTGGCACCGCTTACCCTGGCAGTGAAGTGATGGAAATTGAGGTCAGGGGGCGAAATCTTTCGGAGGGCGTTCCGCGCAGCTTTGTGTTGAATAGCAATGAAATCTTGGAAGCTTTGCAAGAACCGTTATCCGGTATTGTGCATGCTGTCAAGTTGGCATTGGAACAAACCCCCCCGGACTTGGGGGCGGATGTGGCCGAAGGCGGTATCATCCTCACTGGCGGAGGGGCGTTGCTGAAGGACATCGACAGGCTGATCGCCGAAGAAACCGGCCTGCCTGTTTTAATCGCGGAAGATCCGCTTACCTGTGTGGTGCGAGGGGGAGGGAAGGCATTGGAATGGCTGGACGAGAAAGGTTCTGTCCCATTCCTTTCCGAATAGACCGGTATTAAATTCGGCATGCAGGCAGATTTTCGAATAAGGGGTTTACAGCGTTTTCAACATCAAAGGTTTACTTGACACGTTAACTGAATATTTTTTATTAGGGATATTATAAAGATGAAAACGCTGTACATAATTATTTACTCCCTAATCACTACAAAATTGGACAAAGTGTAGGATGGGCAAAGGCCCATCTAGGGCCGTGCCCATCTTGGTCGGCGCGGTTTAATGGGCACGGCCTTGGCGGTCTTTGCCCATCCTACAAATCAACCAATTTTAGAATGATACGGGAGTATGTGCAGCATTTTTTCTTAACAAAGGGTAATAATAAAGGACGCTCAATCAAACCATCTTGCGTGTATGTGCCTTGCAAAATAATCTGACCTAAAAGTAACTCTCTGATATTAAAAATGCTGTATAATGAAACCCCTGTTCATTAAAAGCCCATCGGCAGGCTTCGGCCTGTTGGTCTGTGTGCTTGCCTCACTGGCGTTGTTAGCTTGCGAACAGTTTTCTCTGCTGAAACCCTTTCGAGAAATTTTGGCAACCGCGATTTACCCCGTGCAACAGTTGGTTAATTCGCCAACGCAGGCCGCCAACAAGTTTGCCGAGGTGTTTTCGTCCCACGCCAATTTGTTGGCAGTGAACGAAGAACTTCGCAAGGAGCAAATGTTGCTCAAAGCCAAATTGCTCAAATTCGCCGCATTGGAGCACGAAAACGTTCGTCTGAGAGGGTTGTTGGACACTTCCTTCAAGCTCGGCGAACAGGTGATGATTGCCGAATTGTTAGCTGTCAATGTGGTTCCGTATGAACATATTGTGGTAGTCAATAAAGGTAGCCGCTTCGGTGTCTATCCTGGCCAACCGGCAATGGATGCCAACGGTGTGGTAGGCCAGGTATTGCGGGTTACCCCTTATAGCGCAGAAGTCATCCTGATTACCGATCCTAACCATGCCATACCCGTTCAAGTCAACCGCAATGGCCTGCGGACGATTGCCCAAGGAACCGGGCAGATCGACAGTCTCAGTTTACCTTATTTGAGCAGTAACGCTGACATTCAAGTCGGGGATTTATTAGTCACCTCAGGAATGGGTGGCGTGTTTCCCCAAGGATACCCTGTGGCCAAGGTCATTGCGATTACCAGTCAGTTCGCCAAATTCGGCGCCGCACCTGTGGCAAAGTTGGATCGAAACCGTGAGTTGTTATTGGT
This sequence comes from Candidatus Methylumidiphilus alinenensis, assembly GCA_003242955.1. Lineage (GTDB taxonomy): Bacteria > Pseudomonadota > Gammaproteobacteria > Methylococcales > Methylococcaceae > Methylumidiphilus > Methylumidiphilus alinenensis. Next base: position 7,958 of record QJPH01000288.1, on the reverse strand, counting down.
TTGGAACAGGCCCGATCCAATTCCTCGCGTTCCCAAGCCATCTTCATGCCCGGACAATACCGTACATGTCGAAAAATGAAATGGCTTTCCGCCTAGCCGTTTTGGCTAGCCTATTGGTGGGCATGGTTCTTCGAATCATCCCGTTGCACAGGGAGTTATTTGTTTATAATCCCGACTGGGTATTGTTATTCTTGATTTATTGGGCTTTGGCCATTCCTGAACGGGTGGGTTTGGGGTACGCTTGGTGCATGGGTTTATTGGTTGATGCGCTGACTGGTAGGACGCTGGGCCAACACGCCTTGGCCTATTCCGTTATTGTCTTTATTAGCGTGAAATTGCATAGCCGCTTGCGGTCTTACCCACTTTATCAGCAGGGAATATTGATTTTTATGCTCTTATTAGTGAACCAGTTGCTAGTTTTTTTGACCCAGAATGGCAAGTCTGCGGGAACAATCGGCATGGTTTACTGGCTACCCTCCCTTGTTGGCGCCTTAGTTTGGCCTGTTGTTTTTCTGACGCTACGCCGTGTACGGCGGTGCTTCCCTATTGCCTGATGAATCTCGATTTAAATGAAACAGACCATTTCCGCGAGAACAAGGTTTTCATTAACCGTATCGTCGCCTGTGTGCTATTTATCAACATTGCCACTTTGGGCTTGGTGGTGCGTTTGGTCTATTTGCAAGTGGTTGGACATGCACATTATTCCAATCTGGCCCAAGACAACCGGGTGAAAATTTCCCCACTTCCGCCAACGCGGGGCATGATTATTGACCGCAACGGCGATGTATTGGCGAATAATTTCCCGACTTACAGCCTGGAGGTGTTTCTAGACCAAGTTGCTGACCTGGATGCCACCTTGACGGAATTGAAGAAGCTGCTCAATTTAAGCGAGGATGAAATAGACCGCTTCAATACCCTGCGGCGCCGGCACAAAGGATTTGCAGCAATACCGTTGCGACTTCAGTTGAGCGAGGAGGAGATTGCCCTTTTCTCGGTGAGAATGCCGCATTTCCCCGGTGTCGAAATTCAAAGGCGCATGTTACGCACCTATCCTTACGGTGAACTGACGGCCCATGTGGTGGGGTATGTCGGACGCATCAGCGAAGCGGAATTGCAGAATTTAGATCCTTCCGTTTACAGTGGAACCTACCATATTGGCAAAAGTGGTGTGGAGAAGGCTTATGAAGAATTGCTGCATGGCAAGGCTGGTTATCAAGAGGTGGAAACGAATGTGCAAGGGCGCCCCATCAGCGTGCTGGGACAGACCGATCCCCAGCCGGGGACCGATCTATATTTGAGCCTGGACATCGGGTTGCAAAAGACCGCCAAAGATGCCCTTCGCGGCTATAGTGGGGCGTTAGTAGCCATCGAGCCGTCTAGCGGCCATATTTTGGCGATGGTGAGCAATCCCAGTTTCGACCCCAACCCATTTATCCAAGGCATCAGCAGGACTCAATTTGAAAGCCTGCAAAACTCCCCCGACAGGCCCTTGTATGACCGGGTTTTGCGGGGCATCTACCCGCCGGGGTCCACAGTCAAGCCTTTTATGGCCTTGGCCGGGTTGGAATACGGACAGATCACGGTGGGCCGTAGGGTGAATTGCCCCGGGTTTTTCCGTTTGCCTGGCAGTGATCATTCCTACCGCGACTGGAAAAGCGGCGGGCACGGGGGGGTGGATTTGAGGCTTGCCATCACCCAGTCCTGTGACGTTTATTTCTATCAGCTTGCACTGCGCTTGGGGATTGATCGTATGAACCATTACATGAGACGGTTTGGTTTTGGAGAAAAAACCGGGATCGACATAGACGGGGAAAAAGCAGGAATCTATCCTTCGTCGGAATGGAAGCTTAAGACCCGCAAGCAAGCTTGGTTTCCAGGGGAAACCCTGATAGCCGGTATCGGTCAAGGTTATGTGCAAGCCACTCCCTTGCAAATGGCCAGGGCCATGGCCATTCTTGCCAACAAGGGCAAGGTCGTTGAGCCTCGCGTGGTCGATCATATGCAAGTGCCAGCCGATACTGAGGAACCTTTCCCCTTGCATAAAAGTGAGGACATCCCTATTCCCCCTGGAGATTGGCGCGCCGTTGTGGATGCCATGATTGATGTGGTGCATAGTCCGCGTGGCACAGCCAAGGGTATCGCGGGGGGATTGACTTACCATATCGCGGGCAAAACTGGCACTGCACAGGTATTCTCTGTACGCCAAGACCAAGTTTATAAGCGCATGAAGGTCACGGCCAAGCTCAAAGACCATGCTTGGTTTGTCGCCTTTGCGCCGGCTGAGTCCCCCCGCATCGCCATAGCCGTGATCGCTGAAAATGGCGGACATGGAGGCTCGATTGCCGCACCAATGGCCAAAGCGGTGATTCAGCAGTATTTGAAGGGTCGCTGACACTAGAGTTTTTGATAGCCAATGGAAATCCCTCTTTATGAACCGAAATCAAGCCATTCCTGGTTGCAACGACTGCATATAGACTTGCCTTTGCTCTTCGGCTTGTTGTTGCTTTCCTGTGTCGCCTTTGTCGTGCTGTTTAGCGCGGGTGGACAGAAAATTGACATAGTTTTGCGTCAGGCAGGGCGTCTAGGTTTGGCGACAGGAATCATGGTTGCCATTGCACAGATTCATCCGCGGCATATTCGCCTTTACAGTCCGCCACTTTATCTGCTTGGCGTGGTATTGCTTGCAGCCGTGCACATCTTCGGCGAAACCTCGTTGGGAGCGACACGCTGGCTCAACTTGGGCGTTGTGCGTTTTCAGCCTTCCGAAATGGTCAAGCTGACCATGCCGATGATGATTGCCTGGTTTCTCGCCTCGCAGCCTATGCCGCCGACTCTACGCCATGTCTCGGTGGCGGGCATATTGATTATCGTTCCGGCCCTGTTGATTGCAAAACAGCCGGACTTGGGTACGGCTTTCCTAGTATTTACTTCGGGGTGGGCGGTGCTTTTTCTTTCAGGCCTGAGCTGGACCACAATTCTGGTGTTGGCAGTGCTGGGAGGAAGCCTATTGCCCGTGCTCTGGCATTTTATGCACGGCTACCAGCGTGACCGGGTACTTATGTTCCTTAACCCGGAGTCAGACCCATTGGGTCGTGGCTACCACATTATTCAATCAAAAATAGCCATCGGTTCAGGTGGGGTCTTCGGCAAGGGTTGGCTGAATGGCTCCCAATCCCATTTGGATTTCCTGCCCGAACCCTCCACCGACTTCGTGTTCGCCGTCCTTGCCGAAGAATTTGGCTTATTGGGATGCTTGGGGCTGTTGGCAATTTACCTGTTTATTTTGGCGCGCTGCTTCTACATTGTGGTACAAACCCAGGACAAGTACAGCCGACTTTTGAGCGGGGCGTTGACCTTGACTTTTTTTGTCTACGTGTTCGTCAATACTGGCATGGTCATCGGCATACTGCCAGTGGTTGGAGTACCCCTGCCCCTGATTAGTTACGGCGGGACATCCATGGTGACTTTGTTGGCCGGCTTCGGCATGTTGATGTCCATCCAAACTCATCGGAAATTTCAGCCGCCGTTGGAATCTCAATGAAACCAAGCCTAGGTTTCTTTGACATGATACAATACACCACATTTTTGCAATCCATAATGAACGAAATGGCTAATCTAAAGATGTCTTGTCGGATGCGATCCAGTTTGTTTTCCCTTTTTTTTGTGTTGCTGGCGTTTGTTGGACCGGCTGTCGCCATCGAACCGGCTCAGATTCCGGCTCCGCCGGAGGTCGGCGCCAAAGCTTTCATCCTCGCAGATCACAACAGTGGGCGTGTGCTGGCGGAGAGTAACGCAGATCAGCGTTTAGAACCGGCCAGCTTGACTAAGATCATGACGGCCTATGTGGTGTTCCGCGAATTGACCAAAGGCAATCTAAAGCTGGATACCATGGTTACCGTCAGCGAGAAGGCTTGGCGCACGGAAGGTTCGCGTATGTTCGCGCAGGTTGGCGCTCAAATTTCTGTGGAGAATCTGCTTAAAGGCATGATCGTGCAGTCTGGCAATGATGCAAGCGTGGCTTTGGCAGAGCATGTGGCTGGTGATGAGGCGGTGTTCGTGCAGGTGATGAATCAAAACGCCGAGCGCTTGGGAATGAAGAACACCCATTTTAAGAATAGCATGGGGCTACCCGATCCTGAACACTACACGACAGCACGCGACCTTTTGATTCTGACCAGCGCCCTGATTGGCGAGTTTCCCGAATATTACAAGTGGCACTCCATCAAAGAGTTCCTGTTTAATAACATTAAGCAGACTAACCGGAATAGATTGCTTTGGCTAGATTCCACCGTGGATGGCGTCAAAACAGGCCATACTGATGGGGCCGGATATTGCCTAGTCACCTCGGCTCTTCGTGATGGCATGAGGCTGATCGCCGTGGTACTGGGAACCAAGAGCGATAAAGAACGCGCCCAGGCTAATCAGACCTTGCTAAATTATGGTTTCCGCTTTTATGAAACTCGCGCTCTTTATAAGGCTAACGAGAAACTGAGTGAATCCCGTGTTTGGAAGGGCGAAACGCCCATGGCTGAGTTAGGGCTGTTGAAAGATTTTTATGTCACTTTCCCGCGTGGCCAGTATCAGAGCCTGAAGGCTTCCATGGAGGTCAACAACTCCGCTGTTGCGCCCGTGGCGCAGAACGATAAGTTGGGTTCAATCAAGGTTGAGTTGAAGGACCAAATCATAGGGCAGGCCGATCTTGTGTCGCTGAAACCCATCCCTGAGGGCGGCTTCTTCCGGCGAGCCTTGGACTCCCTGCAATTGATGTTCAAAAAATAACCTCATGCCTAATCAAGAACTGATTGTTTACCTGAATGGTGAATATCTTCCGTTGAGACTAGCCAAAATCTCGGTTCTAGACCGGGGGTTTCTGTTTGGCGATGGCGTTTATGAAATGATTCCCGTGTATGGCGGTAAGCCTTTGCGTTTGGCTGAACACTTGGAACGATTGGAAAATAGCCTTTCGGGCATTCGCATGGCATCGCCTTTGGACGAGGGGCAATGGGTGGATATTTTCAATCGTCTTATCTGCGGCTCGCAAGATCAGTCGATTTATTTGCAGATTACCCGTGGAGTGGGGACAAAACGCGATCATGCCTTTCCCGCAGGGGTGGCACCGACCGTGTTCGTCATGTGTGCCCCCATAGCCCCGATTCCCGCATCGGGAGCGAAAGCCATCACGTTGCCGGATATCCGCTGGCAGTGGTGTCATATTAAGGCGATAACCTTGCTGGCTAATGTGCTGCAAAGGCAGCAAGCGTTGGACGAAGGTTGCGCCGAGGCTATTTTGATTCGGGATGGCGATGTCATGGAGGGTGCGGCAAGCAATGTGTTTGCAGTGGTCGATGGCGTTTTGCTGACCCCACCAAAAGGCAATTATATCCTGCCCGGCATCACCCGTGATTTGGTGGTCGAACTTGCACAGGCCAATGCCATACCGTTGGAACAGCGTAGCATATCCTTGGAAGAGTTACGCGTTGCCGAGGAAGTTTGGCTGACCAGTTCCATGCGCGAAGTGTTGCCCGTCGTCGAACTGGATGGACGAACGGTAGGCAATGGCGAAATTGGCCCGGTCTGGGCAAGAATGAACGCACTTTATCAAGCATTTAAGGAACAACTGCGCACGGGGCTGCTATGAGCGAGGGCAAACCCTCACTGTTTCAGTTCCCTTGCGAATTTCCGATCAAAGTGTTCGGGCGCAATCAGGATGGCTTGGATGCTTTAGTGTTGGCCATAGTTCGTAAGCATGCGCCGGACATCGCCGAAAATGCGGTATCCAGCCGGCTCAGCGGAGGCAGCAAATACACCGCATTAACGGTTACCGTCAATGCGCAATCGCAAGCACAATTGGATTCCATTTATCTTGAACTGAGCGCTTGCCCGGAAATAATTATGGCCTTATAGCGCAACGACCTATTCCAGGTGCATATCATGGTAGAGTCAAACACAAACAATACTCCTACAGAAGATTTGCTGAAGCAGCACTTGGAAGAAGTCATCGAACTGCTCAACAAGCAGAGGTTGGAGGAAACCATCCTTCAACACCAAGCGATGCCGCGGCATGATCTAGTCGAAACGCTGCTGCACAAGCAGCACCACGCTGCACTCAAACAAAAACTAGATCAACTCCACTCCGCCGACATCGCCTATATCCTCGAAGCCTTGCCGTTGCAACAACGCTTGGTGATCTGGAACATGGTCCAGTCGGAGTTGGATGGACAAATCCTTCTGGATGTTTCCGACGCGGTTCGGCAAACGCTAATATCGGACATGGATCCCGACGAGTTGCTTACCGCCACAGAGCAACTCGAAACGGATGAAATCGCCGATCTTGCACCCGACCTTCCTGAAGATGTCTTGCAGGAGTTGCTGGAATCCCTTAACGACCAGAGTCGCGCCCAACTAGAGTCGGTCCTTTCACATGAGGATGACACTGTCGCCTCATTGATGGACTTCAGCATGGTTGCCATTCGCGACGACATCACCCTCGGTGTAGTGCTGCGTTATCTTAGGCGGCGGGGCAATTTGCCGGAGCATACCGACAAGCTGTTCGTGGTTGACCACCAAAACGTCCTTAAGGGTGTGCTCCCGCTCAAACGACTGTTGGTCAACAACCCTGACGAGCGAGTGTCCGAGCTAATGTCCAATGAAGTGGTGCACTTCAAGCTCAGTGACGAGGCGGCGGACGCCGCCCGTGCCTTCGAACGTTACGACTTGCTGTCCGCGCCGGTGGTTGACGAGCGTAATCGTCTGCAAGGCCGTATTTGCGTCGATGCCATTCTAGATTATATCCGCGAAGAATCCGATGACGAGATACTCAATCAAGCGGGTTTGCTGGAAGAGGAGGATTTGTTCTCCGGTATCTGGCAAAGCTTGAAGAACCGGTGGTTTTGGTTGGGGATGAATCTAATTACCGCCTTTGTCAGCACACGCGTCATCGGTTTGTTTGAGGGAACCATCGAACAAATTGTTGCGCTGGCTTCGTTGATGCCCATTGTCGCCGGTATTGGCGGCAACACCGGCACCCAGACCAGCACTTTGATTATCCGCTCATTGGCCCTAGGGTTGATCAGTCCGGCTAATGTGCGGAAGCTTATCACCAAGGAGTTAGGCATTGCCGTGCTCAACGGTTTGGTGTGGGGATCGTTGATCGGCGTGGTCGCCTTTGGCCTGTATCGGGATGCCCATTTAGGCATGGTCATGGCCATGGCGATGATGCTCAACCTGCTCGTTGCGGCAGTCATGGGGGTGGGCATTCCCTTGGTGCGCCACCATCTCAAACTAGACCCTGCCGTCGGTACCAGTGTATTGCTTACGGCCATAACAGATAGCATGGGCTTCTTCATTTTCTTGGGGCTGGCGACGGTGTTTTTGCTCTAAAACAGCGTTTTCAACTTCAATATAGTTATGATAGGGCATATGGTCGTGCTAGATATTCTTTCAATCAGGGATTGTTTGAATATTCATTTTTAGGTCTATTTTAAAGATGAAAACGCTGGAATAAGGAGATTTCCAAAAATTTTCCTAATCAGGGAAATGTTTACTCCCCCTTGAAAAAAAGGGGGGGGGTGGGGAATTAATTACTGGTGTTACGCAACCGTAGGGCGGATACAGGGACGTGATCCGCCGAATGCTGGCGACCGACCCAAAACATTCGGCGGAACCCGGCCTTAGGTTCCGCCCTTGGGCTTGAACCGGATTCGGTTAAAAGTGATACGGGAGTGCAAGTATTGCCGAGTTCGTTTGCATCACTTTTAATCGCACACCCCCCTCTTTTGCAAAAGGGGTGGCCATGAGATTACGGTATCCACGTAGGGTACGCTGTGCGTACCTCCCAGAATTTGACTGGTACGCGTAGCGTACCCTACTTGGTATGGCTTTCATCTACGGGGGTGCAAACCAATTTGCATGAATGTTAGGCTTTCATCGGGTATCAACAAGTCGACATGATTGTCAGG
>QJPH01000294.1 GCA_003242955.1 Candidatus Methylumidiphilus alinenensis | reverse complement strand
ACAGGCGAAATGAATGAACTCGCTGACCTTCATCAGTTCCGGCACGTCGGCGATGCGCTCTTTTAGGAAATACTCCACAGCCTTGACATCGTGGTTAGTGGTCTTTTCGATTTCCTTTACTCGTTCTGCATCGGTCAAACTAAAATCGGATAATAAACTTTCCAGTTTTGCATTGGCTGCTTCGCTAAAAGGGGGGACTTCAATGATGGCAGGTTCCAAGGACAAGGCCTGCAACCAACGGATTTCGACCATTACCCGAAAGCGGATCAGGCCATATTCGCTGAGTATGGGTCGCAAGGAATCAACTTTGCCTGCATAGCGGCCATCGACGGGGGAGAGGTTGGTGAGATTCATAGGTTTTGTTTTTCTGTCAATCAGGTAGATAATCGGAGTAAATAATCTGCTGAATGGAATAAGGGCATTGCTCCGGGAAAATATTTTCAGCCATGCCGGTTTCCTTGGCCGCAGCAAGGATGGCATCCCCATAAGCATCGGCAAGTGTCTGGTCTAAGGTATTTTGCAAACTTGGGTTTTTGCGGATCAATCTTTCTATTTTACGGCGCTGTTCCTTAATCGTCAGTTGCCAGCTACGCCCACGATAATTCGGCTGGTACTGCCATTTCAATAGATGCATTAGCAAAACTTCCAAACGACTTTCAAGCTGGTTGCGAATACTACCTCCCATATCGTCAACCTCATCAATCAGGTTTGATACATCCAATGCACTTAACTGCCCAGATTTTAGCAATTGCACTTGCTGACGTGTCCAAGCGTACAAATCGTTTTCATGAAGATTTGAGTTCATGGTTTGCCTTCAATTTGAGGGTGGTGAATTAAGGTCTGCCATCCGTTATTTTAGCATATAATTTTGTGAAGACTTTTTGTGGGCAATCCGGTATCTTTATTACCGCATTATCTTTAAGTTCAATTACAGAGTTTTTAATGTCGATTGATTAATTTGTTTATCGTTGGCGGCAAAGGTTTGCCGCCCTACAATCCTTGATGTGCAGTAGGTCGGCAACCCTTTGCCGACATGGAGGTACATTAAGTAAGTAACCAATGGATATAGAAAACGCTGTATAATCTATTTTTTACATGACACATAGGAGTGGGCTTGCCCACGAACGATAAGGGCCTGAACCTTCGATCTCACATCTTATCGCGGGCAAGTCAGCTTCTACATCTTAACAAAATTAACCAATTTGTACTAAAAATTTCTGTAACATTTTAATGGCTTTATCTCAGAAGCCAAGTTACTTGTGCCTCCGCTTGGGCTTTATGTCGTCATCCTGATAAGGAATCGATTCCAGATTGACTGGATTATTATAGGTATTGAAAAAATTACTAACCTCTTTCCACCTCGAAATTCCAATAACTCCAAAAAGTATAAATAATGCGACTGCAAGCATTGTCTTCCAAGTGCTTTTCTTTATATTCTTATTGATATTCCTATTATTAATCCCTCGCTTCGATTGGTTTAAGGGAATTGATCTTGAGGTGTCAACAAAGGCAGAATATTCCTTCCTTTGGTCTTTAAATCTTCTATCAATCAATGAGTCTACTTGATTTTTTATCCTTTTGTGTTGTGCTTTAGGGCTGAGTTGCAAAGGAGCCTTTCTTTGTTTTCCTAATACAGCACTATCTCTTCTTATAGCTTCAAGTTCTGATAATACAGCTTCGCAGGTTGACTTAAAATCATCTATATTGTCAAATTCAAAGCCTTCCGTATGCGCCATATTGTTCCTGATGGTTGCAATCCAGCGAACTTTTTTAATTAATGCGATAGGTAAAAGGTACTCTATACTGTTAATCTTTGTATGCAGCCCTCGACCCTCTGCCTTAAACTCCGTTTCTAAAAATTTCTCAATTTTTTTTGTATATCCAAAAACAATATCAAGATTACTCATTTCAACACCGAAAGTTGTCAGTGCGCTGCCTACTCAAAACTTCGACAAATTTGCCAACAACCAATCCAATAAGCGAATGAAACCAATCACCGTACCCACTGAACCGATGACCCAATAGGTTTGCCGGTGGATGGCAGAAACAAGCCTGACTTCGGTTTGTTGTAATTTTATTTCCACTTCTTTGATTTCCTTCTGCAAGCGGCCTTCAAGCTCCAATATTTTAATGTCAATCCCTTTGATTTCCTTTAGCAGTCGGCCCTCGACCTCCCTGATTTCCTTTTGCAAGCGGCTTTCAAGCTCCAATATTTTAATATCAATCCCTTTGATTTCCTTTTGCAAACGGCCCTCAACTTCCCTAATTTCCTTTTGCAAACGCCCCTCGACTTCTCTGATTTCCTTTTGCAAACGGCCCTCAACTTCCTTGATCTCTTTTTGCAGGCGGAGTTCGCTTTCGCGCACATGGCCTTGTGTCGCTATCTCTTTGAGGTTGGGATAACGCTCCTCGAACTGTTCAAAAGCCTCGGCGATGAGTTTAGCACGGGTTTTGTCTTCCCCGGCTTCGGTCAGTTGTTCATATAATCGTAATGCAACGCTCATAACCTCACCCTAAACTTAGTTTGACCACATCGTACTCTCAATCACCCCGCCCCCCAAACATTCCTCACCTTGATAAAACACCACCGACTGCCCTGGTGTCACAGCCCGTTGCGGTTCGTCGAAAACGACCTTACAGCGGTCATTATCCAAAGGCTCGACCCGGCAAGCCTGGTCGGGTTGCCGGTAGCGGGTTTTGGCGGTGCAGCGCAAGGGTTCCAGCAATGGATGATTGTCGCACCAATCCAAGGTTCCGGCTTCGAGGGAATTTGTGAATAGCCAAGGATGGTCATGACCCTGCCCGACTATCAAGACATTATGCAGCAAATCCTTTTGCAAGACATACCATGCCTCCTGATCTGCGCCTTTCACGCCACCGATGCCAAAACCGCGCCGCTGACCCAAGGTGTAATACATCAATCCTTCATGGCTGCCGACGATTTCACCTTCGGTGGTTTGAATTTCCCCCGGACGTGCAGGTAGATAGCGTTGGAGGAATTCCTTAAACCGGCGTTCGCCGATAAAGCAAATTCCGGTGCTGTCGCGTTTGCGGGCATTGTCGAAACCTGCCTTAGACGCGATTTCACGGACCTTGGGCTTTTCCATTCCCCCAATCGGAAACAGGGTGCGGGACAACTGCGGCTGGCCTAGGGTATAGATGAAATAACTTTGGTCCTTGTTGCCATCCAGCCCTTTCAATAAACGGTAACGTCCGCCTAACTCATCGACACGGGCATAGTGGCCGGTGGCTATCAACTCGCCCCCCAAGTCTTGGGCATAGTCTAAAAAAGCCTTGAACTTGATTTCCTTGTTGCAGAGGATATCGGGGTTTGGAGTGCGTCCGGCGGCGTACTCACGCAAGAAAATCTCGAAAACATGATCCCAATACTCGGCGGAGAAATTGACCGTGTTTAGAGGAATGCCCAACCTGTCGCACACCGCCTGAGCATCCGATAAATCCTCTTTGGCGGTGCAAAATTCAGTGCCGTCGTCCTCATCCCAGTTCTTCATGAATAGGCCGGATACTTCATAGCCTTGCTCAAGCAACACCAAGGCCGTGACGGATGAATCCACGCCACCCGACATGCCGACGATGACCCGCTGGCTCATCGGCTTGAAGAGCAAAGAAACGATTTCAGCACACTGAGCGGGTAGCGTTCGCCGGCCAGATAATCGTCGATGACAGCCAAAACCAAGGGGCTGCGCAAGCGTTCATTTTGAGCTTGCAATTCCCCACGGGTAAACCAGTGCGTACCTAGAATGCCTTCATCCAAAGGACTATCAGCCTGATACTCGCTAACACTCCCCGCAAGACAGACACGTAAATAGCTGCTGCCACTGGGGTGCGCCCAAAGGTAAACGCCGATGAGAAATTCGGGGGTAAATTGCCATGCGGTTTCCTCAAAGGTTTCACGCACCGCAGCCTCTAATAAAGTTTCGCCCTGTTCGACATGGCCCGCCGGTTGGTTGATGACCACCTCGCCGCCTTCGGTACACTCTTCGACCACCAGAAAACGACCATCCCTTTCGACTACGCTGGCAACCGTCACTCTGGGTCGGGGAAAAGCTTGGCCGGTGTTGGTTAGTTTACACATGGGCAATGATTTGGTTTATGGTTGACAAGATTGACTGCATGGCGGTATTTTAACCTGCCAACACCAAGACCCACAAAAAATTCCCTATCACGACAGACCATAGACATGAAGAACTTGAAATGTGTATTCCCTTTGCTGCTCGTCTCTGCCCTTCTAGCACTTTCCGGTTGTGGAAATAGCGACTCGGGGAAGGCGAGCGACAAGCCAGTGCAACCCGCCGTGCAGGCTAGACCTTCTGATAATCTGGACCATAAGGCTTTTGAGTCCAAATATGTGGACATGTGTGTCAATCAGGAACTTGCCTTAAGAAAGAAGGAGCATCCAACCAGCGGAAATTCTGGCGTGGCAGATGAAGCACTGTCCAAACTCTGCAATTGCATCGCCCAAGAAGAATCCAAACGGCTGACCAAACAAGAGGCAAGGAAATTTGTCCAACAAAACGAATACCCCATGTCACTGATGATCAAGGCAGGGCAGGCAGAGGAAGTTTGCTCAAAGAAGTGATTATACAGGGCTTGCATTCAATATCTTGCGGCGAACTTGTGTATAATGTAAGTCTAGCCCAAAGGGAGAGGTACCGAAGTGGCCATAACGGCGCCGACTCGAAATCGGATGGGGGCTTTACCGCCCCACGCGGGTTCGAATCCCGCCCTCTCCGCCAAATCAACACGTCACAACGAAGCAATATTTTATGTCGCAGCAGCTTTACTTTCGCAGCGTCTTATAATATTCTGATGTGTTAAGGTGTAGTCAACTTAAATAAGGCCGCACACAGGCCCAACCATTTCTTGAAACTCCACCAGGAGCGTTTTACATCGTCAAACGCCAACAAACTAGAGTATAATCCAACATCATTCCACAAGCGAATGTGGCGAAATTGGTAGACGCGCTGGATTTAGGTTCCAGTGGGGCAACCCTTGAGAGTTCGAGTCTCTCCATTCGCACCATAAATAAAACGCGCCTTGACCCTGCCCTGCCCCGCTTTCCCCAACTGGCAATCCAGCTTCGGGACGGGATAGGGGTGTCGAGTGCGCCCGCCATTGTGAGATTTTCTCCAAAAATTTCAGTTTGAGGACTATATTGATGCAAGTTTCCGTCGAAACAACTTCTGAATTAAGCAGAAAGATGACCGTGCATGTTCCAGAGGAAAAAATCCAGGAACAAGTTAGAGAGCGTCTCAAATCCATGGCTGGAAACGTCAAAATTGATGGATTTAGGCCAGGAAAGGTGCCGCAAAGCTTGATTCAAAAGAGATATGGCAAGGGGGTTAGGGAAGAGGTTGTCACGGCATTGATCCAGTCTAGCTTTAATGAAGCACTCCGCGAAGAAAAGCTAAGGCCCGCATCGGGTCCGTTAATCACTCCCGAATTGACTGCCGAAGGTGAGGGTTTGAAATATGTGGCTGACTTCGAGATCATGCCAGAGTTTGTCCTCTTCCCCATTGAGATGATGGAAGTTGACCGTTTCGTTTCCGAAGTTAAAGACGATGATTTGGATAATATGTTACTCCGACTCCGCGAACAACACCGGATCGTCCAACCATCCGAAAACCAAGCGGCGCAAGGTGATTCGGTCACGCCCCCGGAAAACCCTACAGAAGAAGTGACATTACCTGAATTGGACGCAGAATTTGTGCAAAAATACGGAATCGAAAACGGCGATGTGGACGTTTTCCGCACAGAAATAAAATCCAGCATGGAAAGGGAAATGCAACGGGCGTTAAATGCAAAAACTAAAGACTCGGTCATGCAGGAGTTGCTTCAGAGAAACGAAGCTTTAAGCTTGCCCGCGTCTTTGGTCAATGAAGAATTGAAAAGCCTGATCAATGCCACTAAGGTCGATTTTGCCAACCGTAGACAGCCCTTCGACGAAGCGGTTGCCAAGGAACAGCTTCATTCTTTGGCCCTCCGTCGCGTTGCACTTGGATTGCTGATTAGCCGGATCGTAGAAACTAAAAAAGTGACAGTGGATAATGAGAGGGTACGCCAAACCATTGAAGAATTTGCCTTGAGTTATGAAAAACCCGAGGAGGTGGTGAACTGGTATTATTCCAATCGAAACCAATTGGATCAAGTGCGGAACTTAGTCATTGAAGACCAAGTTGTCGATCTCATCCTCGCAAATGCTAACGTCAGTGAAAAACAAATCGGTTTCAAGGAATTGATGACACCCCTTTCACAGACCGTCCAAGGATGACGTTGAATAAATACCCTATAGGCAATAACATATGAAACAAAACGAAATCCATGCGGCGGGCGGGCTAGTCCCCATTGTCATTGAACAGTCCGCACGGGGCGAACGGGCATTTGATATTTATTCGCGTCTTTTAAAAGAGCGAGTCATTTTTCTGGTCGGCCCGGTCGAGGACTATATGGCAAATCTGGTCGTTGCCCAGATGTTGTTCCTTGAATCGGAAAATCCAGACAAAGATATCCACCTTTACATCAATTCACCCGGCGGCTTGGTGACGGCGGGGCTTGCCATCTACGACACAATGCAGTTTATCAAACCTGATGTCAGCACCTTGTGCATCGGTCAGGCGGCAAGCATGGGTGCGCTTTTGCTGGCTGGAGGGGCGGCAGGCAAACGCTACAGCCTCCCTCATTCTAGGGTGATGATCCACCAACCCTTGGGTGGCTTCCAAGGGCAGGCCAGTGACATTGATATTCATGCGAGGGAGATACTCGCAGTGCGTGATCGCCTGAACAAGATTTTAGCCAAGCACTGTGGCCAACCATTGGAAAAGATTCAAATCGACACTGACCGTGATAACTTTATGAGCGGTGATGATGCCGTCCAATATGGGCTTATAGACAAGGTTCTTACCAGCCGTCAACCACCACCCTCTGGTTAATTAACCCAATGGCATTGCCTTAGTGCTTTTTTGTTGTCGATCGTGCAATGGCAATTGCAATGTATTGGATTAATAGCTCGATAACATTGTCGGACATATGATTTAGTTTAGGGGGTTTCGATGAGTGACGATAAAATCGGCAAGGAAGGGAGCGGAAAGCTTCTGTACTGTTCTTTTTGCGGGAAAAGCCAGCATGAGGTCCGAAAACTTATTGCCGGTCCGGCTGTTTTCGTGTGTGACGAATGTGTGGAACTATGCAACGACATTATTCGCGAGGAGTTGCAGGAAAACGTCACCGGAAATTCTGACCAATTGCCTAAGCCAAAGGAGATTAAAACCGTCTTGGACGAATATGTCATTGGCCAGGAAAAGGCCAAGCGTATCTTGGCCGTGGCTGTTTACAACCACTATAAAAGGCTGCGCACCCAAGGCAGGAAGCATGAGGTCGAGCTGGCAAAGAGCAATATTCTATTGATAGGGCCAACCGGTTCAGGCAAAACCTTGTTGGCGGAAACTCTGGCGCGGCTTCTGGATGTGCCTTTCACCATCGCCGATGCCACTACGTTGACCGAGGCGGGATATGTGGGCGAGGATGTGGAGAACATTATCCAGAAAATACTCCAGAAATGTGATTATGATGTGGCAAAAGCCGAATCAGGTATTGTTTATATTGACGAGATCGATAAAATCTCGCGCAAGTCGGACAATCCGTCCATCACCCGCGATGTTTCGGGCGAAGGGGTGCAGCAGGCACTATTAAAACTGATTGAGGGAACCGTCGCCTCGGTCCCGCCGCAAGGCGGTCGCAAGCATCCCCAGCAGGAATTCCTGCAAGTCAACACGGCCAATATTTTATTCATTTGCGGCGGGGCATTCGCTGGACTGGACAAGATCATTAGCGCCCGCTCCGAGAAGGGAGGCATTGGTTTTTCAGCCGAGGTCAAGAGCAAAGACCAACGCCGGAATGTAGGCCAAGTTCTAGCGGACGTGGAGGCGGAGGATCTTATCCGTTACGGATTGATTCCAGAGTTCGTAGGACGCCTCCCTGTCGTTGCCACTTTGGAGGAGCTGGATCAGGATGCGTTGGTGAAAATTTTGACCGAGCCTAAGAACGCATTGGTCAAACAATACAAAAAATTGTTTGAGATGGAGGGTTGCGACCTTGAAATCCGCGAGGATGCCCTCAAAATAATAGCCATACGTGCAATGGAAAGAAAGACAGGAGCAAGGGGGCTTCGCACCATACTTGAACACATTCTGCTTGACACTATGTATGAACTGCCTTCAACAGACCATATTTCCAAGGTGGTCATTGATGAAAAGGTAGTTAAAGGTGAGAACCAGCCCTACTTGATCTACAAAAGCGAAGAAAAGCAGTTTGCCACGGCAGAATAACCCCCGTAAAGTATTTGCAATTTTTCATGCATCAAACGTCCCTCATGGCTTAACATGAGGTATTATCGGCTTGGCCTTTTTTCAAAATCAAGGCCAAAGCCGCATTGATCCACGTTCGCCTCCTAGTTACTTCAAAGGTTTCCCCGATGGAAAAAAAATTGCCTGAAAATGATAGTTATGTGGACAAAATGGTCCCCGTGTTGCCTTTGCGCGACGTGGTTGTCTATCCACACATGGTGATACCACTGTTTGTTGGGAGGGACAAGTCGATCCAGGCTTTGGAAAGCGCCATGCGGGAAAATAAACAGATCATGTTGGTGGCACAAAAGGATGCCGAAAACGACGACCCTGGCTTTCCTGACTTATATGATGTAGGGACCCTGTCGAACATTCTGCAACTTTTGAAATTGCCTGATGGCACGGTTAAAGTGTTAGTTGAAGGCAACCAGCGTTGCAAGGTTGAAAAATACCGCATTGTTGGAAAGCATTATGTTGCCATAGTGACTCCACTGCATGACCGTTTGGATTTGAACGATCAAGAAATTGAAGTTTTGTCGCGGACAGCGATCAATACTTTCGACCAGTATGTGAAGTTGAATAAGCGCATCCCGCCGGAGGTTCTAAACTCCCTGTCCGGCATTGACGATCCTAGCCGTCTGGCCGACACCATAGCGGCCCATATGACCATCAAGATCGAAGATAAACAAGCGACTTTGGAAATGGACGACATTGCCGGACGCTTGGAAAAACTCATGACCCTGATGGAAAACGAGGTCGATATGTTAGAGATGGAGAAACGTATCAGGGGCCGCGTAAAACAGCAGATGGAAAAGAACCAGCGGGAGTATTACCTCAACGAACAGATGAAAGCAATCCAAAAAGAACTTGGGGAAATGGAAGACGTACCCAATGAAATTGAGGAACTTGCGCGCAAAATAGAAAAGGCCGGCATGCCCGATGCAGCCCGAACCAAAGCCGATGCCGAGTTGAACAAACTGAAACTGATGTCGCCAATGTCGGCTGAGGCTACAGTGGTACGCAATTATATCGACTGGATGGTTGGTGTTCCATGGAAGAAACGCACCAAGGTAAGCTTGGATTTGAACAAAGCCGAGGATGTGCTAGAAAAGGACCACTACGGACTAGAAAAAGTAAAGGAACGCATACTTGAATATTTGGCGGTGCAAAACCGTGTCAATAAATTGAAAGGCCCCATACTCTGCCTAGTAGGACCACCCGGCGTAGGAAAAACCTCGCTTGGCCAGTCCATCGCCAGAGCCACCAACCGCAAATATGTCCGCATGGCTTTAGGGGGTGTCCGTGATGAAGCAGAAATCAGGGGGCATAGGCGCACCTACATCGGGTCTTTGCCTGGCAAGATTTTGCAAAACCTGTCTAAGGTAAAATCCCGCAACCCGATGTTTATGCTGGACGAGATCGACAAAATGGCGCAGGATTTTCGCGGAGACCCTGCCTCGGCTTTACTTGAAGTATTGGACCCTGAGCAAAACCACACTTTCAACGACCACTACTTGGAGGTGGATTTCGATTTGTCGGAAGTGATGTTCATTGCCACGGCCAATACAATGAACATACCGGCCCCGCTATTAGATCGAATGGAGGTGATACGCATCGCCGGTTACACTGAAATCGAAAAAATCAATATTGCTTTGCGTTATCTTATACCCAAGCAAATCAAAAACAATGGATTGAAGGCGGCTGAAATAGAGATTTGCGAATCGGCTGTAAGAGGAATCATTCGGTATTATACAAGGGAAGCGGGTGTGCGAAACTTGGAACGCGATATCGCCAAGATATGCCGCAAGGTTGTCAAAGCTTTGGTTCTTAAACCATCCGACGATCTGGTGACAATCACCGAGGACAATCTCGACCAATACCTAGGAGTGCAACGGTTCCGTTATGGAAGGGCGGAAGACAATGACGAGGTCGGGCAAGTGACAGGTTTGGCTTGGACTGAAGTGGGTGGGGAATTGCTCACCATTGAAGCGGCTGTCATGACCGGAACAGGCAAGCAGACCTACACCGGCAAACTCGGCGAAGTCATGCAGGAGTCAATCCATACCGCGATGACGGTGGTTCGAAGCCGTTCGGATGTACTTGGCATTGATCCAGCGTTCTACCAGAAGAACGATGTCCATATCCATGTGCCGGAGGGTGCCACACCGAAAGACGGCCCTAGCGCGGGCATAGGAATGTGTACTTCGTTGGTTTCAGCGCTAACCAAGATTCCCGTTCGATCCAATGTTGCCATGACAGGAGAAATAACTTTGCGCGGTGAGGTGCTGCCCATAGGTGGGCTGAAGGAAAAGCTGCTTGCAGCACACCGTGGAGGCATTGACACCGTGATAATCCCTAAGGAGAACGAAAAGGATTTGACCGAAATCCCAGACAACATCAAGCAAGATTTAAAAGTCATCAGTGTTCGCTGGATTGACGAGGTATTGGCTTTGGCACTGCAAAGGATGCCAGAACCTCTTGCGAAGCCTCCGGTGGTGGTTGACTCGGATTGCACGGCTAAACAAACGGCAGTCAATGCAATAACAGCCCATTGATCATCATTGACAGTGGCTTTACACTACTGCTTTGTGGCCTGCGCACTAGAGGTCCAGTGTAGAAAAGAAGTCTGTGCGGTAACAAAGTAAAAAAAAAATATTTAACAATGATAGACAGGTGGAGTGTATGAACAAATCGGAACTTATTGAAGCCATTGCAGAAACAGCCGACCTGACAAAATCCGATGCGGGGCGGGCATTGGATGCTGTCCT
This sequence comes from Candidatus Methylumidiphilus alinenensis, assembly GCA_003242955.1. Taxonomy (GTDB): domain Bacteria; phylum Pseudomonadota; class Gammaproteobacteria; order Methylococcales; family Methylococcaceae; genus Methylumidiphilus; species Methylumidiphilus alinenensis. The sequence goes on along the minus strand of QJPH01000294.1, from coordinate 23,174 downwards.
TGAGGCCATTACTGATGCATTGAAAAATGATGATACGGTCTCTTTGGTGGGTTTTGGAAGCTTTGGCGTGAAAGAAAGGGCCGAACGGCAGGGACGCAACCCACAGACTGGTGAGCCAATAACCATTAAGGCGGCCAAAATTCCTTCATTTAAAGCTGGCAAAGCGTTAAAGGATGCGTTAAAATAGTTAAATAAGTTCACGGAAAAGATTGACTCGGGTGCTTAGCTCAGCCGGGAGAGCATCGCCCTTACAAGGCGAGGGTCGTAGGTTCGATCCCTACAGCACCCACCATCACAGTTAATGGAGCGGTAGTTCAGTTGGTTAGAATACCGGCCTGTCACGCCGGGGGTCGCGGGTTCGAGCCCCGTCCGCTCCGCCAATAACACATAAGAACCCCGGACATTGAGTCACGGGGTTTTTTATGGGCTAAAGAAAATTCACTTTATACGACACATTTAAGATAAGGTTCTGGCTTATGTTGCAAGCGATTAGAGACAAAGCACATGGAATATTTGCCTGGGTCATGTTGCTTTTCGTAGGCATTCCATTCGGATTATGGGGCATAAACAACTATTTCAATGGCGGCAAGGAAAAACCCATTGCGGTAGTTGGAGAACGGGAAATCTTGGAAAAAGATGTCAATCGGGCTTACGAAAACCTAGTTGCCCGGATGGGTTCCTCGGATTATGACGATAAACAACTCAGGCACGAGGCACTGGAACAGGTCATTAACATGGAGTTAATCAACCAAGCCTCACGCAAAGAGGGTTTGGCGGTAAGCGAGGCAGAGATTCGCGGCTATGTGCAGTCCCAGCCATATTTTCAGTCCGAAGGCAAGTTCGACAAAGACCGGCTCAACTCGGTGTTAGCCTCGCAAGGCATGTCGCCGCCGCAGTTCGCCGCTCAGGTTAAAGAGCAAATGCTTAATGAGCAATTTGTCCGTGGCATCACCGACACGGCCATCGTAACCAAGCGCCAACTGGAAAACTTCTATCGCTTCAGAAACCAAGAGCGGCAGGTTGAATACTTCACTATTCCTTTGAAAAAAGCCGACGCAGAAATCCAGGATAAGGACATTGAGGCATATTACCAAGAAAACAAAAGCCAATTTCAAAATCCCGAAAAGGTTTCGGTGGAATATGTCAGTCTAAGCATAGACGATATTTCAGGCGATTTTAAACCGACGGAGGAGGAATTAAAGAATCTCTACGAGGAACAAAAAGCCCAATACGGCACACCAGAGCAACGCAAGGTCAGCCATATATTGATTGCAGCAGACATGGACAAGGAAGACGAGGCCAAGGCCGCACAAACCAAGGCAGAGGCTTTACGGGCGCGATTGTCCAAGGGTGAAGACTTTTCCGCGTTAGCCAAGGAAAGCTCTGATGACAAGGAATCTGCTGTGAAGGGCGGTGACTTGGGGCTAAACACCAAGGAAGCCACACATCCTGATTTAGCCAACACAGCTTTTGCACTTGCAAAAGGGGAAGTCTCCCAACCGGTTAAGACAAAGTTCGGATACGACCTGATCAAAGTGACCGAATTGATTCCCGCCACAACGAAAAAGTTTGAAGATGTCCGCGCCGAACTTGAGAAGAATTATCGGCGTAATGCAGCAGAAAACAAATTTTACGAAGCAAAGCAAAAACTTGATGAAATGAGTTTTGAACATAAGGACAGTTTGGAACCATTGGCCAAAAACCTAAACCTGAAAATAGCCCAAACTGGTTTTTTTACACGGGAAGCAGGCGATGGCGAAGCAGCCGACGCTCTATTTAGAAATGCCGCTTTTGCCCCCGAAGTGCTTGAAGGCAACAACGGTGCGGCATTGGAAATCGGCACTGACAAGGTTTACGTTCTCCATTTGAAAGACCACCAGCCGGCTTCAGACAAGCAACTGGCTGAGATAAAAGGTGAAATCAAAGCACGGCTACTCGACAAAATGGCCCAAGACGCAACTCGCAAGCAGGCGGAACAATTGCTGGCGGATGTGCAAAAAGGGAAATCCTTGGCTGACGCGGCCAAGTCTATCGGTGCGGCCCTAAACAAAGCCTCGGTGAAACTAGCCGGTAAATCCGATTTGCCGCCCGCTTTGCTTAAAGCAGTGAACAAGTCACCCCGTCCCAGCGCAGGCAAGCCAAGCGCATCGTTGGCAACGCTGGATAAGGGCGTACAGGCAGTTTTCGTATTGACCGAAGTTAAAGATGGCACGTTGGCATCGGTTGATCCAAAAGAATTGGAAATGGCCAAAGAATATTTAGGCAAGAATGCTGGCCAGGCTGAGTTCAATGCCTATCTGGATTATCTACGGGGTAAAATAGGGGTTGAGGTTTCGGACCAATCCAAACAATTAAATTGAACACTGCCATAGTATGGTTTCGTCGCGATTTACGGCTGGCAGACAACCCCGCACTCACAAAAGCCCTACAATCTGCGGAGCGGGTGGTGCTTTTGTTCATCCATGCGCCCAAAGAGGATGGCGAATGGGCAATGGGGGCAGCAAGCCGCTGGTGGCTACACCATAGTATTGTCGCTTTTGACGAATCCATAAGGCGGCTTGGTTCGCGTCTAATCATACGGCAAGGCCCAAGTCTGGCAATGTTGAGGCAGGTTATCGCCGAGACTGGGGCGCAACGGATAGTTTGGAATCGCGCTTACGAACCTCGGACTATAGAACGCGACAAGGAAATCAAAGAAAGTTTGCGTCAAGACGGTTTGATTGTTGAAAGTTTTAATAGCACTCTGTTTTATGAACCATGGGAAGTCAAACGGGCCAAGGGCGAGCCTTACAAAGTTTTCACCCCTTATTGGAAAGCGCTGCAAAGCAAAGGTCTGGAACATTCAATTTTACCCTTGCCGCGTAGCTTGACCCTTGTTCCAGCCGACATGGAAAGTTTGACCTTGGAGAATTTGGAGTTATTGCCAAAAATCCCATGGGATGGCGGTCTCCGGGATGCTTGGCATCCCGGCGAGAAGGGTGCGTTGACAATGCTGGATGAGTTCCTCGATTCGGAGATTGGCGGATATTCGGCGGAAAGGGACAGACCAGACCATGCTGGCACCTCGCGTCTCTCCCCTTATTTGCATTTTGGCGAAATCGGCCCACGCCAAGTCGCCTGGGCAATACAGGCTAAGCTTGGATGCATGGACGGAAACGCCGGGGCGGAGAGTTTTATCCGCCAATTAGGTTGGCGCGAATTTGCCCATCACCTATTGTTTCATTTTCCACATACGCCGGAAAGCCCCTTGAATGAAAGCTTTCTGAGCTTCCGGTGGAACGAACCTCAGTCACAAACTTTGCAAGCTTGGCAAACGGGTAAGACTGGCATTCCTCTAGTGGACGCGGGCATGCGCGAATTGTGGCACACGGGCTGGATGCACAACCGCGTCCGCATGGTGGCGGCTTCATTTTTAGTCAAGAACCTCCGCATCCACTGGCTGGAGGGCGCTCGATGGTTTTGGGATACCTTAGTCGATGCGGACTTGGCCAACAATACCATAGGCTGGCAATGGGTTGCAGGCTGCGGTGCCGATGCGGCACCTTATTTTCGCATCTTCAATCCGGTCTTGCAGGGCCAACGCTTCGACCCAAATGGCGATTATGTACGCCGCTGGGTTCCCGAACTTGCCCAGTTGCCTACCCGTTTTATTCATCAGCCATGGCAAATGCCGACTGCGGACTTGGAGTCTAGCGGTGTCCGGCTTGGCGTGGATTACCCTTACCCGTTGGTAGACCTAAAATTGAGCAGGGAGCAGGCTTTGGAGGCGTTCAAGCAAATGGGTGGGCGTGTTTAATAAACCGACTCGGTTTTTAAAACCGAGTCGGTTTAGAATGAGTTTGTAGCCCGGATGGAGCTTATCGAAGAGGATGGCAAGCTTCAGTTTACGGTGGACCTTGTAGATTCTGCTTTGCTCTTAACGTTGCGCCGTTGCGTGAGACAAAAAATCTTCGCCCATGAAATGACATGCCGTATTGCAAGAAAGGCAAAAGAAGGTCTCACGCAACGGCGCAACGACGCAACGTAAAAGCGCAACTGATGGGTGATATGGCAATGGGCAGGTTGACAGTGACAGGTCTGACCGGTTTTTCTGCTCCGCCGTCGCTCCCATTGGCGACGAGGGCGCAATAGTTCCTTGTGGATTGCACCTTACCGCGTTGCGTTACATCGGTTAATAACGAAAAATGCTGGTAAAATTTCCGTATTGCTACTACTTACAATGAAAACAATGAAAATGGCAAAAGCTATATTGGCAATAATGTTCACCATGGGGTTGGCTTTTGCGGCTGACCATCCCGAGTTGGATGCTGGCGATGTGGCTTATTCGGCTGAGAATTATGAAAAGGCTGCCGCCCTGTACCGCAAAGATGCCGAATTGGGCGTGATCTCCGCGCAGGTGAACTTGGCGGTCATGTACATGGACGGCATAGGCGTTCCGCAAGACTTCCAACAAGCAGCAAAATGGTTCTTGAATGCCGCCGGGCAAGGCAACGCCGAGGCACAATACAATGTTGGGCTTCTCTATCAGGAAGGCAAAGGCTTGGCCAAAAACCCGGTGGAAGCGGCAAAATGGTTTCACATAGCCAAGGCTTTTACGAGCGTGGAAAACATTGAGAAATCCATGACACCCGGACAGATCGCCGAAAGCCGGAAACTGGCGGCGGAATGGATGGAAAATTACAAGAAATCCAAGAGCCATTAAGTAGGGCATCTATACTTTCTTAAGCGAGGCAACCAATGACCGTCAACACTAGCCAAATCAAAACATTCATCCAAGCGGCCAGTACCGTAATCAATGCCAATGCCGATGAGGTTACCGAACTGGACCAAGCCATCGGCGACGGCGACCATGTCACCAACCTGCAACGCGGTCTTTCCACCTTGGACGGATTGGCCGACAGCTTAGCCGGACTTGACTGGTCTGCTACCTTCCAAAAAATGGGCATGAGTGTGATGAGTACGGTGGGCGGGGCATCCGGTTCACTCTACGGAACCCTGTTTATCGCAATGGGGAAAGCCATGAAAGACAAAGACATGAGCCTATGCAACATGGCCGATGCCTTTGGGCAAGGCGTGGAAGCGATGAAAAAGCGAGGGAAATCTGATGTCGGCGAGAAAACTATGCTCGACGTGTTGGTGCCTGTTGCCAATGCGCTGCATGAAGCGGCGGAACAAACGCAAGCACTGCCGGACGTATTGGCCACCCTTAACCAAGTGGCCGAACAAGGCTGCGAATCCACCCGCGACATGCTGCCCACCAAAGGCCGTGCCTCTTTCTTGGGTGAACGTGCCATAGGCTGCATTGATGCAGGCGCGAGAACCAGCCAATTGATGATAGCGGCGATAACTGGCGTGTTGGGCGAAACCGCAGTTTAAAAGGCGATGGCTAGTGGTGATGCCAGCAATTCTCATTTTGGCAAAGATTAATAAGGGCGGGTTTGGAACCCATGCTGTTGACACAACCGTCATACCGGCAGGGATTGCCGGTATCCAGAACACAGGGAGGTGAATGTAGACTGCCATCCATGGCCTCTGGGTTCCGGCAATCCCTGCCGGAACGACGAGCAAAACCTGTGTCAACAACATTGGGGTTGGAACCCGCCCGGTTCTGTTCAAAATGAGAATTGCTGTATTGAGGCCGACTAAGGCAATGTCAATGTGTATTCCGTGTAATATAGCTGGTTCATGTCCAGGACACCGTTCATATTGGTGTCTACGCCAAAGTACACGTAATAGGTTCCGCTCGAAATCCCGTTGGTATTGAAAAGCGTTAGATTGGTCGTTTTGGCTAACGGGCCTTGGTAGGCGGGGGTGATTTGACTTAAGTCCATGCCGATGTCTCTCCACTGGCGGGGATAGGTATAGGAATACCAGTGCCCGGAAGACGGGGCGTAGGCGACAAACCACCAGTCCCCATTCGCGCCTTGGTAGGAACCGGGATCCAGTGAGATGGCGATTTGGTTGCAATTCTGGTAAATACTGGGCACAGGCGCAGGGGTATAATTTGGAGTGGCCAGGAACCCGTGCCTTTTTTGATTGGAATCAATGTAATAACCCGCGACTTGACCGTTGACATTGATGCCCCCGGGTGAAGTCTGAGTAGCCCCTGGCACAGCCAGCGTGGTGTAATTCCCCCCGCTGTAGACAAAGCTGCGCATCGTGCCACACGCATCGTCATACCATCCTACGACTTGACCGTAGGCGTTGATGCCTTGCGCAGAAGTGTAGGTAGACCCGGGCATATTCAGCGTGGTGTAATTACCCCCGCTGTAAAAAAAACTGACCACATTGTTAGACGCATCCCAGTATGAGCCTACAACTTGACCGTTATCGTTGATCCCAATCGGATTTGTGGAACTTGCGCCAGACGGGGTCAGCGTGGTGTAAATCCCGGCATTGTAGATAAAACCGAAGGCTGCTTTCCCACTACTAGTATTAGGATCATAACTATACCCTCCCACGACTTGACCGCTGGAGCTGATGCCTAGTGCAGAAGTGTAGTTAGCACTTGGCATGTTCAGTGTGGTGTAATTGCCCCCGCTGTATAAAAAGCCGTGCGTGACACCCGACGTGTCCACATAACTCCCCACAATTTGACCGTTGGAACTGATGCCGTTGGCATAGGTATATGTAGCCCCCGACGCAGTCAGCGTGGTGTAATTTCCCCCAATGAAACTAAAGCTACGCGTCGTACCCTTAACATCCTGATATGTCCCCATAATTTGGCCACTGGCATTAATGCCTTGTGCTGAAGTGTAGGTAGAGCCTGGCGGATCCAGAGCGGTATAGTTAGCCCCAGCATAAATAAAGCCATGCGTGATACCCAATGTATCCAGATACGACCCCACGACTTGGCTGGTCTCGTTAATGCCGTTGGCGTTTGTGTTGGCAGCTCCGGGCATGTCCAGCGTGATATAGGAATACGAGACAGCAGGAGGGATAGGATAGATAGCAGGAGGGTAAAAAGGATTGACAACCTGCTGGGTATCGGCATACGCGACAGAAGAAGCATCCGGGATGATGAAAGCGACTAGAAATCCACATATTAGACTGAATGCTGATTTTGACATGGTGTTTTCCCCCTTTACTATCACTTACTTGGGTATGGATGCGTACAGCCAAAATCCGTAGGGTCGTATAAACACGGATCAATGACTTGATTCAGTAATGATTGATCAAACTGGGCTAGGGGCGCATACGGAGCGTAAGGGTTGGAACTGCTCGTATCCGTGTATTTCGGAGGCATCGTACCATTTTTCGCTCTTGGATCAGCGATTGGCGGAAACCAAGAATAATCTGAAACGATGGCTTTTTGTTTCAGGATGCTGTTTTTCGATACGGTGATAACCATTAAATCGGTGGCTACGGTCACATCACCTGAATACCAAGAGCGGATGTTTTGCAGCGCCGGATAAATGGTATCGTCCTCAGCTTGAAAATGGGTTGCCACGGCAAGCCTTGGGGCTTTTCCCAGTTTGGCGGTTTGGTTGAGGATGTAGCCTAATGCTTTTTCGGGTGTGTGGGAATTTTCCTGAACCGTTCTGGCGACTAACAAACCTGCTCCCGTGGGGTTTGGCGCTCCCCCGTTTTTTATTGCCCAAACTTCTGGCGGCACGACCATCTCGCTGATCAGGACATCCACTCCCGTACTGCCATTGGTTGCGTTGTTAATCAAAAAGTTGTTTGGTTTGGTGTCCCCGGTGAAAATCATGGACAAACCATTCCATTCCAATTTGTAGCTGATGGATCCATTGCGATCATGCACTGCCGGGAAAAACGAAATTTTTACACCATTAGCATTTTGGTAAGCTATCCAATTTCCTGAACTTGGTTTAGGAATTGAACTATTGGTACTCCAATATCTGGAAGTGGCACCTGTTTGCCAATTTAGCTCAGTCGCGACGATATCGTAGCCGTCACCTTCCGCACCTACCCATTGGGTTCCTACAAAACTCTGAGATTCGGTATGCCAGCGATTCATTTCCCGAAAATGCTGGCAAAAATTCACTGTGCCATCGTCATAAGTTTGAGACGTAATAGGGTCCGCTATGCCTGAAGGCGATGGACCCCAGACATAAAGTGGGGATTTGCCATCCTGTTGCGGCCCGAAGCAATAGATATGGGTTAGGTCGCTGGTATGATCGCCATGTAGATGGGTGAGAAAGATATTCCTCATCTTAGACATGGGTATTTGCATCGTTGAGTAATTGACCGTGACACCCGCGCCGCAGTCGAAGACAAATGAATCACCGCTGCCAAGCTCCACAAATACGCTACTGCACATCTGCGTGCGTCTTTGAACCACCGAGGTGCCCATGAAAGAAATCCGCATTTCATTAGACCCAAGCGGAGTGCCAATTTTAAACGGCTTCAATGATCTGAATAAGCTATCCTCTTGAGATGGGTCGTCGTGATGAATTTGGTTTTCACCGCCGATTGCCGTATTCCCTACGACAGCCATGCTTCCCAATGCCACTCCAGAGAGTTTTAAGACCTCACGCCTGCTGAATTTTTCGTTCATAATAATTACCTCAAAATTCTATATTCGGTAGATTTACAGCGTTTTCAACATCAAATAGTTACTGGATAAATCTTACGCATTTGTGAAGACTTTCGTTAAATCAGTGGCTTATGCTATTGCCTGTCATGATTTAAAGGTACTTTTTGAAGATGAAAACGCTGTAGCTCTATCCGATGTCCGATGGCATCTGACTCCTTTTTTTAAAAAGTTTCAACTGAATTTTTTAGTAAGTTATTAAGGGATACAGCGTTTTTTATACAAATTAGTTACTTTGTTTATGTTTTGAAATAGTTGGCGGCAAAGGGTTGCCGCCCTACAGTCCTTGATACGCAGTAGGTCGGCAACCCTTTGCGGCCTTGGTCATCGTTCAGCCCGTTGGGTGAGTTTGTGGAGTGCGGGGAAATCGCAACTCTTAACTGATTGGCTACGCCCTAATACCCCCCGCCCTTCTTCTTCGCCACTTTGTCACGCAGATAGACCGGTTGGGCATCTTCCGCCGCCACACAGCCACCCTGCCTGAAAACTTCAACCCCTAAGTGGGCAACCCAACTGGCGCGGGGAAAGCGGTCAGCCAAGATGCCATGGACTTTCGCCTCGCCTAACCGTCCCCGCAATGGGTCTGCATAAGCACTCCAGCCACTGCCTATGCCGAAGCCAGAGGCTTCAGCGGGAAACTCCACCTCCCCTGCCCCGCCTACAGACTCAACGCCGACTAATTCGGCCAAGCCACCCTCTCCACGCCGGTAGATGCCCCAATACACTTCGCCTATCCGTGCATCAATGCAGGGGAATGCTAAATGGCTGTCGGTTTCCGCAAAAACATCCATTGCCATAGCCGCCAAGGTGGAAACCGGCGCAACCGGCAAGTCCGCACCGAAAGCCAGCCCTTGCACGATGCCAGCGGCGATACGCACCCCGGTGAACGAACCCGGACCCCGCCCGAACGCCAGCGCATCCATTTGCCGCAAGCTCAAGCCCGCCTCGACCAGCAAGGATTCGAGCATTGGCAAAATCAACTTGTTATGTTGCTGCGGGGCCAGTTGATAACGCTCGGCCACTTCGCCGTCCAGATACAAGGCGGCAGAACAGGCTTCGGTGGAGGTTTCTAGGGCAAGGAGTTTCATAACAGCGTTTTCAATATCTAAGACTTTATCGGAAACCTTCAAATGACACAGCAACGGCTAAATCATCGACTAGGTTTCCGATAAAGTCTAATGAGTCTAGGTTCCAGCGAACCATGCCGGTGTGACAGACATAATCTTAATTTGGCTGGTTCCCAAGCTCCGGCTTGGGAACCCTTATATTGCAAGCTCCTGCTTGGCCGCTCTTCGGGAAGCTGGAGCTTCAAAAACCTCATTCCCAAGCAGGAGCTTCACTGCCATTAAGTTAAGCCGTCATTCCGGCATGGACCGCCGGAATCCAGATTGCAGGGATGCCAACAATCTATGCCATCCATGGAGCCTAGGTTCCGGCGATCCCTGCCGGAACGACGAGTTTTTTCTTAACTTAATGGCAGTGAAGCAGGAGCTTGGGAACGAGCAAAATCTATCGGCAATTCTCGTTTTGGACAATACCAGGCGGGTTTGGAACCCGCCCCTACGAATCAACATTCCGTATCTTGTTCACAATACATTGATAATATAAATTTAAATTGCATGCGTAGGGGTGGGTTCCAAACCCGCCCTTACAATCTTTGCCAAAATGAGAATTGCGGGAATCTTCTATTCTTACCGGCGGAAACCGTATTCAAGCGTATAGTATTCGGGGTTTAAATCCGCCAAAGGTCCGCGCAATTGGGCCAATTGATCTTCTGTTCCGTGAATTTCCAAGCGGGTCAGTTCGGCAATTTGCAAAGCCTGTTGCAACAAAGCCCCGACATTGTCCAGATGCGTCAACAAACCCTCTGCATCGGCATAGCCTTCCCGGCAATGCACCTGGTCGCCGGCAAAGCTGAAACCATAATACAAAGCTTTCGGTTCGGTTAGGGTTTTTTCGACAAACTGCCCACATAGGGACTTGAAAGCATCGAGATGTCCTTCCCCGACTTTAAAATAAGGTACGATAGTGACGCAGGTGTCTTGAGTAGCCATGGTTTTACCTTCTGTAGGGCGATTTTATGCTGGGAATTATACGCCTAGACCCGGCTAATCAAACAGTGTCAGGTTCAGCGTATTTCTCTCTACCATGTTAAAATCAAATATTGGCTGGTTCCCGAGCGGGAGCTTCACTGCCATTAAGGATTTGGTCAAATATAATTTCCCGAAAGAAGCCAAATGTAGGCCGGAATAAGACCGCCCCGGCGGGCGTTTCCGGAAAAGACACGCCACACGCCGACCAAACCTGTCGGTGTTATGCCGGAAACGCCCGTAAACGGGCTTATTCCGGCCTACTGTGCAAGGAATTTATTTTTGACCATATCCTAAGTTAAGCGTTTATCGGAACGCCAAGCCCCAGCTTGGCATGAGGGTGTACCGCGCCAAGCTGGGGCTTGGCGTTCCGTCAAGGGCTGATTTCACGCTTAATGCATCTTAACTTAATGGCAGTGGAGCGGGAGCTTGGGAACGAGCAAACATTCCGGGGGACTTAAGCCTGACACCCAACAACCCGAGTAGCAATGACACTCATAGCCCAATTACCAAAACCTGTCAGTCGGCTCGCTTGTGCAATTCTTGCTGCCGGGGGTCGGCCAGTGCTTGTCGGGGGTGCGGTTCGTGACCATCTTCTTGGCATTGTCCCAAAGGACTTCGATATTGAGTCCTATGGCTTGCCTGTCAAAGCATTGATGACAGCGATTGAAAGCGTGGCAAAAGTCCATGGCGTAGGCAAATCTTTTGGCGTGTTAAAAGCCAAAATCGATGGCATGGAAATCGATGTGTCCCTGCCCCGCAGGGAACGGAAAGTCGGGCAGGGACACCGGGGGTTTGAGGTTGACCATGACCACGGCATGTCGTTTGCCGAGGCAGCTTTGCGGCGCGACTTCACCATCAACGCAATTGGCATGGACCTAGGCACTGGCGAACTCCTTGACCATTGGGGCGGGTGTGCAGACCTTCAGGCTGGCATTATCCGGCATGTGTCCAATGCCTTCGACGAAGACCCTTTGCGGGTGCTACGTGCCTGCCAGTTCGCCGCCCGCTTCGGCTTTTCCATCGCTGGGGACACGCTGGCAAAATGCCGATCCCTGCAAGCGGAGTTGTTTACCCTTTCCACGGAAAGAATATGGGAAGAATTTAAGAAGTTGCTGCTAAAGTCACAGCAACCGTCGGTTGGTTTGCTTGCCATGGAAGCCACTGGCGCACTGGCCTTGTTTCCAGAACTTGCAAAATTGCGGGGAGCGACTCACAACCCCGCAGCCCATCCCGAAGGGGACGTCTGGACTCACAACAACTTGGTTTTAGATGCCTGTGCAGCAATCTGCAAGGAAGGGAAACTGACTGATAACGAGACATTGGAACTGATGCTGGCCGCCCTTTGCCACGATCTTGGCAAACCGGCCACAGCCACGTTGATAGATGGGGTATGGCGCAATCCCGGTCATGAGTTCGCTGGCGATGTGCCGACACGGGCTTTGTTGGCGAAAATGGGTTGTCCGCCCTCAATGGTCGAACGGATAAGCAAACTGGTGCGCGAACATGGCCAACCTCTTCAATTGTGGCGGCAGAATCTTAGCCAAGCTGTGACAGACGGGACAATCCGTCGCTTGGCCCTGCGCGTCCCTATCCTGCCGTTGTGTCGGTTGGCTCTTGCGGACTTTCGGGGACGGACTGCGGCGGAGGCATTAGGGCCTTGCCCTATGGTGGACTGGCTGCAAGAACGGGCCGCAGGTTTAGGCGTGGTGGAGAAACCGCCCAATCCCATCCTCCGTGGGCGGGATTTGCAAAGTTTGGGGTTAAAGTCCGGGCCGGAACTAGGTGTGTTGCTTAAAGCAGCGTTTGAAGCCCAACTCGACGGGGAGTTCAACGATTTACCGGGGGCTATCGCTTGGGCGCGATTTTGGGTATGAGGGACTGATGAGAAAGATGCTACAGCTAACCCAATATATGCGTCATACCGGCAGGGATTGCCGGTATCCAGAACACAGGGAGGTGAATGTAGATTGCCCTCCATGGCCACTGGATTCCGGCAATCCCTGCCGGAATGACGAATACGGCTATTTGATGCGAACTGGCTGAATAATCTTGCTATTCAGGTAAAATAGTATGACTACTTTTCCAAAAGAAACCATCGCGGCCGTCGCCACCCCCCCCGGCAAGGGCGGAGTGGGTGTAATCCGAGTATCCGGTGCAAAGGTGGCCCATGTCATCCGGCTCGTGCTTGGCAAGTCGCTACATGCGCGTAAAGCCCATTTCCTGCCTTTTCTTGACCAAGACGGGACCACCATTGACTCTGGCCTTGCGCTATTTTTCCCTGCGCCGCACTCATTCACCGGCGAAGATGTGTTGGAATTGCATGCCCATGGCAGTCCGGTGGTCCTTGACCTATTAATGCGGTGCATCCTATCACTGGGGGTCCGCATGGCCCGACCCGGCGAGTTTTCAGAACGCGCCTTCCTAAACGACAAGATCGACTTAGCCCAAGCCGAAGCCATTGCCGATCTGATTGAAAGCAGCACCGTCCAAGCCGCCCGTTCCGCCCAGCGCTCATTGCAAGGCGAATTCTCCAAACTAGTCAACACTTTGGTTGAAGAATTAATCCATCTGCGCCTATATGTGGAAGCCGCCATCGACTTCGTTGACGAGGAAATCGACTTCCTCGGCGAGGGCGCAATCCATGGGCGGCTGTCCGAGTTGCTACTACGCTTGGGTCAAATCCAGCGTTCGGCCAAACAGGGCTGTGTGTTGCGTGATGGCCTGACCGTGGTCATCGCTGGGCGTCCCAATGTCGGAAAATCCAGCCTGCTCAATTGCCTGGCCGGACGCGAAACGGCGATAGTCACTGCGATTGCCGGCACTACCCGCGACCTGTTGCGCGAATATATACAGATTGACGGGATGCCATTGCACATCATCGACACCGCCGGCCTTCGAGAGGGGGCAGACTTGGTTGAAAAGGAGGGCATACGGAGGGCGCGTGAGGCGATCAGCCATGCCGACCTCGTATTATTGATGGTGGATGACCGGCAGTCAAAAAATGGCGACCACTTGATTTCGGAATGGACGGAAAACCTGCCCATCGTCCGACTCCGCAACAAAATTGACTTGACGGGTAAGGAACCTGGAATGCTTGAAACGGATAGCGGCGTGGAAATTACCCTGTCGGTGAAAACCGGCGCGGGGGTGGAAACACTCAGACAACATCTAAAACAGTGTGCTGGTTATGATAGCGGGGCCGGCGATGTGTTCCTCGCCCGCCGCCGCCACCTTGAAGCCCTAACCCGCGCCCGCGAGGCAGTCGAAAATGGCTTGCGGCAACTGGAAGAGTATAGCGCCCCCGAACTGCTGGCAGAAGACCTACGGCAAGCCCAACACGCCCTGTCGGAAATCACCGGCGCGTTCACCACCGAGGATTTGTTAGGCCGGGTTTTTGGGAGTTTTTGTATTGGAAAATAGGAGTTCTGGACACCTGACGCAAAGGTGTGAAATACTTGCCTGACTTATCCACAGAAACCGCTGCCATGGCTACCATACAAGAAGAAATCTGGGAAATCCTACGCAAACTTGCACTTAGTTCTGAGGAAACCGACCGTAGGATGCAAGAAACCGACCGCAAGTTAAAGGAAGTGACTCAAGCCATCGGGCGACTGGGCAACCGCTTGGGTGAGTTTGTCGAAGAGATGGTGCGGCCTGCTGTTGTGCGCTTGTTCCAAGATCGTGGCATTGCCGTTCATCAGGTGTTTCGCGGTGCTTACGCCGAACGCGACCAAGAGGCGATGGAAATCGACCTGCTAGTGGTCAACGACCTTGATGCGGTGTTGGTTGAGGTCAAAAGCGAGTTGAAAGTGGACGATGTCAAGGAGCATATCGGGCGTTTGCAGCGATTCAAGAAGCTGTTCCCGCAATATGCCGGCTTCCATGTGATGGGAGCGGTGGCAGGGATGGTCGTGCCGGAAGACACCGCCCGCTTCGCCTACCGGCAAGGATTGTTTGTACTGGCGCAGAGCGGCGACACGGTGACGATCCGCAATGACACGGGTTTCCAACCCGGGGTTTGGTGAGGCGATGCTATTCCTGCCTAGGCTCAGAAACACCGTCGATATATAAGGTTTCTGGTGCGAAGTCGATATCGCCCGGCCAGGTGAAGATGCCGTAATCTGTCCGTGCCAGCTTAAAGAACCCGGGGTTCTGCAAACGCTGAAACACTGGGTAGTGTAGATAGGGTGACATATCGAAGCATTTGCGCTCGCCATTATCAAAAGTCAATAACAGGCGATAATTCGGCAAGGCTTGTACAGAGTTGACGGCTGGCAGCATGGCATTCTCTTAACGTAGTGGATCAATGGGGAAAACCGGCTCGCCATTGACGGCCAGCGTCCAGTCCGCCATCAGTTCTTCCTCGTGTAGGTCAATCCAGACCTGCACTTGTCGTAAGTGTTCACTCCCCCTTGGGAGCGCGGGCGTCACGCCCGCTGAAATGGCGGTCAAGATGGCCGCGCTCCCAGCAAAAGGCAGGGGGGAGTGAACGCTTACGCTGGATTGAAGTCCCAATATTAAACGGTGTGCGGTTACGGTCTTTGATAAATTCCGAGGCCGTGGCGACACCCAACAGTGCGAAACTCAGACCTTTCAATTCGGGTTTGGTGGAACGGGCATTGTAAAAAGAACGCAGGGTGGTAAAAAAATCATCGGCAAAGGGCAGCCTTAGCACGGAGTCGATTTCATCGAAAAACAGCACCACATTCCCTTTTATCTCGCCTAACACCACTTCTTCTAGGAATTTGATAAACCGCTGCATCGGGCCTAGTCGCTGGTTCTGCTCCCACCATGCCAAGGTGTCAGTATGAAGCTTTAAGCTATCTTCAATCTGATACACGACATCATTAAACCATAGCACCGGGTCGGGCTGGCTACCTAAAGGCTGCAAACCCACCACGCCGACATGAATGCCTTTTTCCAGCAGTGTCGTAGCCCGGATGTAGCCGCTTGCGGCGAAATCCGGGAGAAGTTGGCTACAAAACCCGGATTTTCGCTTGCCAAGCGGCTACATCCGGACTACGGATGCGTAACATCAGTTCATAAGTCACTGGCGGTCAGTAACATACTCCAACGCACAGACCGGGTAGGTTTGCCCTATTGGATAATTCAGCCCGCCAGTTTCGCACTCGCCAACCGGTTCAGGCTAATCCCTTGTTCCGCAGCCTGTAACGCAAGCAGGCGGTGAAGTTCGGGAGGAATGCGCACCCGGAACTCGCCACTGTAATGCTTTTCTGCCAACGGTTGTGGAATGGTTTCGCCGCTAGACTGAAGGTCGCCAACCACGTCAGCGACCACTTGGCGGATGCCGACCAGTGCTAATTCTGGGGTTTCCGCCAACCAACTTAAGGACGGAAACTCCACGCACAAACCTAGGTGTTCGTTGTCTTCTGGTGACCAGGTGACTCGATAAGTGTAATGATTGAGGTTCATTGCTTGCCCTCCAATTTGTCTATTGCCCTGAGCACTTGCCTGACTTGATAAGGCTTGGCTTTGCCGTTGGCATCTTGGATATTGACGCGAGGATCACCGGGCCAAGGTGTCTTGAAAATCATATGGCTGGAACCGTGATGCCGTGGCTCACCAAAAAATGACTCACAGACTTTCCGCAAATCCGAAAATCGGACATTGGCTGGCTCATGCCGCATTTGGTCGAGAATCTTTCGCATCGTTGTCACTTAACAAATGGTGTCAATAATGGAACCTCCTGTCAAGCTTGAGCTTGCAGCAATTCCCGGTCTATTAACTTATAATATATTTTAATTCAATCTATTATAAAATTTTTACCGGGAATTGCTGAAAGATGACAGACCCTCTCAACCAACCCACTCAACTCCCGGTTTTTTAGCCCCGGTTGGTTTGGCAGGGCATCAGTTGCCGACAGTGCTTTAATCGAATAGGCATGGCCGAATAGCTCTTGAATCCGTTCTTCGCTGACCGGAAACGGTGGGCCTTGCATTTCCGCCGCGTCATAGTCAAACGTAATCAACAGGATAGGCGGACGGTGGGGTAATAAGTACAATAGGTGATTGGCATAACGCGCTTGCAAGTCTGGCGGCAGGGCAATCAAGGCTGCCCGGTCGTAAACCGCTTCGACCTTGCACAGATGTTGGGGTTTGAGATCAAAAAAATCCCCGCACAGCAATTGATACCCGCTGCTTTCGTACCAGTCGAAACTGCCCTCCGAACGGGTTGAGGGTTCTAGGTCTTGTTCTTGGAAAAACTCGGTGATGGCGAGGGGGCTAAGTTCAATGCCCAGAATGGAATGCCCTTGTCCGTGCAGCCATGCCATATCCAAGCTCTTGCCGCACAGGGGGACGAAAACCTGGCCCTGCCCTTTGACTAGCATCGGCCAAAATTGGCTCAACCACGGGTGGGCTAGGGGTTGGTGGAAACCGATTTGCTTGCGTTCCCATTGTTCATGCCAGAATTGAGGGTCCATTTTTCACTTCAGCCCAAATAGATTGTGACTTCGCAGTAGATTTGTGTACATTATCCCAGACATCTGAAAATGTCTAGCATGGTAGGGTGTGGAAAGATCCCTCAACCCCTGCAAAAAGGGGGGCAAGGGCGATTTTTCAAAATCTTGACATGCAACCCAGCCCCAGAACCGGGTGTGATTAAAAGTGATGCTCATAAACTTTGTACCGCCTGAAATTACGGCAGGAGTGCAAGGCTTGCCTTGCCAAAACATGGCCTCGCAAGGCAAGCCTTGCACTCCTGCATCACTTTTAATCACACGAACCCCCTAACCCCCCCTTTTTAAAGGGGGGTACAATACTGATAGTTGATGAAAACGCTGTATGAAAAAATCCTACTCACAATATACCGCTGAAGATTTAACCGGGTTAGGGCTTTCTGTCACCATGCAACTGCTATTTGACCAGATAACAGCAGTTGATCCATCGCCCTGGTTATTGCAAACGCTGGCTTATAATAACGCCTTGCCCACCAGCACTGAAAAGGCGCGCTCTGAATTATTAATCATGCCGGTATTGGTGGAATTGAAGCAACGAAACACCGAAAAAATCGCTATTTTTTCCGGTCATCAATTTGATATTGATAAAAAGCGGGGGTTGAAAGGATTTTGCGATTTTTTAATTTCAAACAAGTACAATGCCGCTTTTGTGGAAAGCCCGGTGATTGCCATCGTCGAAGCGAAAAAAGACCAAGATTTGATAGACGCTTCGCCACAGTGCGTTGCCGAAATGTATGCCGCGCAATTGTTTAACCAAAACCATCAGGATAATATTCCTCGCGTCTACGGCGCTGTCACGAGTGGCTACGAGTGGCTTTTCTTGTGCTTGGAAGGCAACCAAGTCGGGATAGATTCATCCCGCTATTTTATTCAGAACCTCCCGGAACTGTTGGGGGTTTTGCAAAATATTATTGATTCCTTATGTCCACCCCCCCCACGTTAAACCCCCAACAACTCGCCGCTGTCAGACTGACAGACCATCCCCTGCTGGTGCTGGCCGGGGCGGGTAGCGGCAAAACGCGTGTCATTACCGAGAAAATTGCCTATTTGATTCAGCAAGGCATCCCGGCCCGGCATATCGCGGCGGTGACATTTACCAACAAGGCGGCGCGGGAGATGAAAACCCGTGTCGGCAAACTAGTTCAAGGCAAAGATTTGCGCGGACTGCGGGTTTCCACGTTCCATGCCTTGGGGCTGGACATTGTCCGGCGCGAACACCAGGCATTGGGATTGAAATCCGCCATTTCCATTTTTGACGAACATGACCGCAAATTGCTGGTGAAAGAACTCATCAAGCATGGGCCGCAGGTCTATGACATGGAAAAGGCAGACCAGTACGGATGGCAGATCAGCCGTTGGAAAAATGAGTTCATACTGCCCGCACAAGCCATGGGGCAAGACTCATCTTACCCTGATGATGCCATTGCCGCGCGTGTTTATGAAGAGTATGCCCGTCAGATCAAAGCCTACAACGCGATGGATTTTGATGATTTGATCTTGCAACCGGTGTTGTTGTTTCAGGACCATCCCGACATATTGGAGAAATGGCGCAATCAGATTCGTTATCTGCTGGTGGACGAATATCAAGACACCAACATGACCCAGTACCAATTGATTAAACTGCTGACCGGTTCTTTGGGCCGGTTTACCGTGGTGGGCGATGACGACCAGTCGATCTATTCTTGGCGCGGTGCAAAGCCTGAAAACCTCTCTCAATTGCAACAGGATTATCCACGCTTAAAAGTCATCAAGTTGGAGCAAAACTACCGATCCACCGGGCGCATTCTAAAAATAGCCAACCAACTGATCGCCAACAATCCCCATGTCATTGAAAAACGGCTATGGAGTGCCCTCGGTCCCGGCGACCCGCCCAGAGTTATTAAAGCCAAGGAGGAAATTGCCGAATCGCGCCAAATTGCCTCGGACATCATCCACCACAAATTTCGCCACAACAGCCGCCTTTCGGATTACGCAATCCTGTACCGGGGCAACCACCAGTCGCGCTTATTCGAGCGGTCTTTGCGAGAACACAGCATTCCCTATTTTATTAGTGGCGGGGCATCGTTTTTTGACAACACCGAGATCAAAGACATACTCGCTTATCTGCGCTTAATGGTGAACCCCGACGACGATGCCGCCTTTATTCGCGTAGTCAACACCCCACGCAGGGAAATTGGCCCGACTACCTTGGAAAAGCTCGGCCAGTACGCAAAACAACGCCATTCCAGCCTATTTAAGGCTTGCTTTGAATTGGGCTTGGAACAGGTCTTGCCGGAGACCGCCGTCAAAAAATTGCGCCACTTTAGTGACTGGCTGGTTGATGTGTCCGAACGTGCTGATAGCGGTGATACGTTCGCCGTCATTGACAATTTCATTGAAGCGCTGAACTACGAGGGCTGGCTGCAAGAAAACAGCACTAGCCAGCCTCAAGCCGACCGGCGCATGGGCAACGTGCGTGAACTGTTGGATTGGTTGCGCCGTCTAGCCAAGGAGGAAAGCGGCGGTGAGAAGAGTCTGGCCGAAGTGGTTGCCAGGATCATGCTGCTGGACATTCTCGACCGCCAAGAAGAAGAAAACAGCGGGGACCGGGTCAGCCTGATGACTCTGCATGCCGCCAAAGGACTGGAATTTCCTTATGTCTATCTGATAGGCATGGAAGAGAACCTGTTGCCTCACCAAACTAGCATTGAGGAACACGCCATTGAGGAGGAGCGAAGGTTGGCTTATGTCGGCATCACCCGTGCCCAAAAACAGCTTACGTTCAGTTACTGCACCCACCGGAAAAAGTACGGCGAGATGACCGATTGCAAGCCTAGTCGCTTCTTGGACGAATTGCCACTGGAAGAATTGATTTGGAATGACCGTAATCCGATCTCGGCGGAAATGAAGAGGGAGATGGCCTTAGATGGCCTAGCTGCCGCGAAAAGGGCCGCCCAACCCAAACCTCCACCGCCCAATTAAATAACTGCCTGATGTTACGCACAGACTGCGGGTCTGTTGCCGGCAATGGGTTGCCGACCTACGGCGATTTGATTTGGAGTGTCAAGGCTTGCCTTGACAGGCAAAGCGAGCTTTGCCACTCCATGCGTAACATCATCTGTTAAGAGACAAGCAAAAGGTATATAATAGTTTGCAAAAGCGCCCGTAGCTCAGTTGGATAGAGTAGTGGCTTCCGAAGCCATTGGTCGGGGGTTCGAATCCCTCCGGGCGCGCCAAACAAATGGCAATAAGAAGGCAATTAAACGTCGCCGACTAGGCGAACTCGACATCTTTCCCGCCGAGCCGCGCATAGCCGGTTAATTTTCATTCCATTGAACACCCTCCGACATGCAAAAAGGCACTGGATTTTAGGTTGGTGTCGTACTTGCAACCAGTACCGTCATTCCAGTAACCCAGTCTTCAGTACCCTCGCGTTAATTTAATTACAAGAAGAGCCCGCCTATCATGAGTCTACTCACAATCCATTCTGTAAATCATCCAGAAACCGCCGAAGTCATTCAAAATTTTAATGACATCACCAAGCGCCTAAACGGTATCGGCGTACAATTCGAGCGCTGGGAGGCATCACATGAATTCGGCCTAGAGTCCAATCAAGATGCTGTGCTTTCGGCTTATGCCAAACAAGTGGAAAGACTTAGAGTGAAATATAACTTCAAGTCGGCAGATGTGATAAGCGTAACGCCGGACCATCCGGAAAAAGCCCAGTTGCGCGCCAAGTTCCTCAGCGAGCATACGCACAGCGATTTTGAAGTGCGCTTTTTCGTCGAGGGCAGCGGGCTTTTCTTTTTACACCCGGACGAGAATGTTTACGGGGTATTGTGCGAAAAGGGGGACTTGATCTCCGTCCCGGCCAACACCAAACACTGGTTCGACATGGGAGTGAAGCCCAATCTAAAGTGCATACGCTTGTTTACCACGCCGGAAGGTTGGGCTGCCGACTTCACCGGTAGTCTCATCGCAGACCAATTTCCACGGTATGAGCAATTTATTAGGGATTATGCATGATTCGGGCAATTGTCACTGACATTGAGGGAACCACCACGTCCATTTCCTTCGTGGCGGACGTATTGTTCCCCTATGCTAGGGAACACATGGACGAATTCATCCGCTCGCACAGGGATGATGCCGAAGTTCGGGGTTTGTTGGGCGAAGTCGGCAAAGCCTGCGGCCAGCCCTTGGATGACAACCAAGCCATCGCCCAGTTAATCCGCTGGATTGACGAAGACCGTAAAATCGGCCCCTTGAAGGCTTTGCAAGGCCTGATATGGGAAGCGGGGTATTGCGATGGCTATTTCCACGGGCATGTCTATCCTGACGCTGTCCGCAAACTTCGCGAATGGAAAGAGGCCGGGCTGGACCTCTATCTCTACTCATCAGGTTCCACACACGCGCAAAAACTGCTATTCGGCCATACGGAATACGGTGATCTCACAGGATTATTCTCGGGCTTCTTTGACACACGGGTTGGCGCGAAACAAGCGCCGGACTCCTACCGCACTATTGCTAGAGAAATCAATTTACCTACGCATGAAATTCTGTTTCTCTCCGACACCGCTAGTGAATTGGATGCAGCCAGTATGGCTGGCTTCAATACCTGCCAATTATCACGGGAGAATGCCAGAATGGCTGAAAACCACCCCTGTGCAACCGATTTCGACGGCGCGGATGCGTTCATTAAATAGAAATAAACTATTTCTATTTTTGACATAAATGATTTTGCCACTTGTGAAAACCTAGCATTCTTGGGGGTTTGGCTTAACTTTGTCCACCTTTGGCCCACAATATGCTTATTAGTCCATGGCAATTAACAGTTGCTTTATGGGGTGCTTAGTCAGTAAAGTAAATCTTATTGTCACTGGGGCTGTCCTGGAGGCTCCAGGCTGTAGCTATTTCGCAGCAACCTAACCAGCGGGGTTTTATTGCATGAGTTTTAACCGTTTCAAAGGCCAAAATGGCCATCAGGCCAAAGGCGGCATTAGCCGTCGAGGCTTTCTAACACGAGTGGGGATCGCCGCAGCGGGTGCCCTGCTGATACCTTCGGCGGATGTCTTTGCCAATGCCTTGGGCAGAGAGCGCCGGATCACCCTATTCAACACCCATACAAAGGAAGAATGGGGGTTCGTTTGTTCGCCCCAACAAGATTATGACCCGGCATTGCTGGACAGCTTAAACCATTTTTTGCGTGACCATTATGCTGATGTCTCCCACACCATGGACCCAGCCTTGCTTGACCTGCTTTACGCGGTGACGGTGTTGACGGGCGGTCGTGGCGAATACAATATTCTCTCGGGCTATCGTTCGCCGGAAACCAACCAATGGTTACGCAAAATTGGTCATGGCGTCGCTGAGCATAGTATGCATATTCAAGGCAAGGCGATTGACCTGCGCACCGAGGATCTCACCACTAGAACCATCCAACAAGTTGCCCTTTCTCTGCAACTTGGTGGAGTAGGCTACTATGGTTCCAGTGATTTCGTCCATCTCGACACTGGCGAGATTCGTTCCTGGTGATCGAGGCGGCAATGAACCCGCCCCCACTTCGGCTGCCGATGTTGTAGAGTCGTAACTAACTCATGGCGGTTGAATCTTCCGACATGCTCCGCGTTAGGCTGGTGCTCCCGGCAGCCTTGGTGTTTTTGGTGACCACGGTGGGGACGGTTGGTTATGTCTGGCTTGGACGTGAACAAGGCGCGACATGGCTGGATGCCTTGTTCATGACGGTGACCACCATCACCACCATCGGTTATGGTGAAATCATTCACCTTAGCAGTGTCGGGCGGATTTTCACTATGTTTGTTGCCATCTTCGGGATAGGCAGCCTGTTCTACAGTCTTACCATAGTGATGGATTACTTGGTCAGCAGGCGCATCAACGATCCGCTGGGGGCAAAAAGAATGCAACGTGAAATAGACAAACTCAAGTCCCACATTATCATCGCCGGACTCGGGCGCGTGGGCAAACAGGCCGCCGCCGAGTTGTACGAATCCAACATTCCCTTCATTATCGTCGATCCAGGAACCGAAGCCCAACACTTCGCCCATCAGCA
>QJPH01000377.1 GCA_003242955.1 Candidatus Methylumidiphilus alinenensis | reverse complement strand
GGTGAAACGGGGCGGCGTTGAACCGTCAAATTCCTGCCCCGCCAAACGGCGGATCATATAACCCCGAAAGGCCATTTCTTCGACCACGGGAACCAGGAAAACCGAACCGATCACGCGAAACGCCAGCCAAATCGACTTTTCGGCACCCGACAAGGTGGCGAGTGCCGTTTCCATCGCCGTCGGGCCAGGTTCCGCACGAGGTTCCAGTTGCATCCACAGCACAAATACGGCGATGCCGACGAACAGCGAAGGCAAAGACACGCTCCAATCCCAGTGTCGATAGACGCTTCGGTAAGACCACAAGGCAACGCCCATGGTCAATACGCGCAAAGGATACAACCAGTCAAAACCACTCGATAAGGCCGAAGTCAGCATGATGGTAGCCATCAACACCAGACCGGGTACCAGTAGTGCCTCAGCAGTCAATACCGTTGAATTAAGAGTTTCCCCGTCGTTCCGGCATGGACCGCCGGATCCTAGGCTCCATGGATGGCTTGAATTGGTGGCATCCCTGCAATCTGGATTCCGGCGATCCATGCCGGAATGACGGCTTAAATCAACTGTCTTGCCGCCATCCCGCTGTTCGATGGATATCAGGGTCCGCTTCGAAAACAGCCGCAGCCGACGGCTCAACCAAATCAGGCCCAAAGAGATTGCGATGAAACTGATCCAGCCTGCTTGAGAGTGAAAGCCCCCGACGGCAATTTCTGGCGAAAAAGAATCGCCAAGGGCAATCAAAGCTGCGATGCGCAAGGCGTTTGCCAACCAGATCGCCAAGATGCCTATGGGAAATAACCAAAAGGCGTGGGGAAAACGGATTTCAGCGCGAAACATCCACAGGTAAACCGTTAGAAACACGATTACCAAGCCGATGCCCTCGTAGCCGGAACACTGCGGGGCGATTTCCACAGAAAACTTGGATGTACCCAAAATAAAACGCGTAGGGTTGAATGAGACTTCAGGATACACTAAGGCCAAAAACCAATGAGAAAGCCAGAAAGTACCCTCTGCCAGCGGTTTCCAAAGTTCCCCCGCGAGTAGCCCGACCAGCCAGGCTAAGATGCCGGCCAGCGCGGCGAATGCCAAAGGCCAGCGCTCGCGCTTTACCAAGGTGAGCCAAAACCCGAAAGGCTCAATGACCAACAGCCAGGAAAGCAGATTGGCAATGCCAAGACAGACCCACAAGCCCATGAGCCCCCCCGATAGATGCCCACTGTCGGTTGCAGTCGCGAATACCGTTGCCGTTGCCAGATAAAACACACCGAACACGCAAAGGTGGGATAAAAGCCAGCGCCGCCAAGGGTGTTCTGATGCGCGATACCGCGCTTCCTTAAGTATGCCAACTAGGCGTGGCGACAGCATCAACAGAAAGACAGCGGCGAAGGCGAGTCCAATGCGCAGGAATACCGCCAATCTATAAGCCAGCCGGGTCCACCAAGATTGATCGGAGGAAAATACCTCATTGTCGAAGTTGACCGAGAGGCCAAGCAGTTCTGCAATTAACAATAATAACAGCAGGCAAAAGCGAATCGTGAAGCGCTGTAACGAGGAAATTTCTGGGCGATTGGACATGGTTGAGTTCGGCATAAAAGATAAAGACCCCAATTTAAAAAGGTAAACGCCGGCCCGACCTTTGAACGGGTCAGGCTATGTTATTAGCTGATGTTACGCGCCGTAAAGGGTGCGATTAAAAGTGATGCACACGAACCGGGTGGCATGAAATTACGCAGTGAGTCGGGAGTGCAAGGCTTGCCTTGCGAGGGCATCTACAGGCAAGGCAAGCCTTGCACTCCCACACCACTTTTAATCGCACCCCGGTTCAGTTCAGTTATTGCACTTAGCACATCTCAATTGCTATAGTAATAGGTTTTAGATAAGCTTTGAATAATGCCAGTTAAAATTGCTTTATACGGAGTTTTGCTGTTGACAGCGGTAGGCTGCTCTTTGCTTAGGGTGGACGCGAACGATCCTGTTGCAGTGCAAAAAGAGGTGGAGGTAGAACGGGATACGTTCAAGAATATCGTCTATTACCGCGGCCCGGAAGTCAGCAACACGGCCAATGAAGACAGCGATGCACCCGAAGTGGAAGGCCTTGCTTTGCATGCGCGTACAGGTGAAGACCGGCAAACACGCTATTTTTTGAGTGTCACCGATTACTACGATGGCGACTGGCGTGGCTTTGATCAAGCTTTTGATTCGACCGGCGGGAAATTCCATGCTCTGGCCGTCAAGCATAAAGTAAATTGCCATTTATTTTGCGGATACGCCGAAATGCTGGATATCGAACTTAGCCGACAGTACCTGGAAGCACATGCACATACCGGCCTGACTATGCGCTTGTATGGTCCATCGGGTGCAGCATCGGCTCCGTTTACTTTACCGGCAGGCTACCTACAAGGTTTTATGAAGGGTTTGAAGGGTTCATTTAACGACTCGTGATTTATGGATAACCATGACCAACCACAACCGAACGCCGAGCAGGTCGCCAATATTAGCGAAGCCTTGAAGCGCTGCAAACAGTCGTTTCTGACCGCAGGGTTCCTCAGTCTTTTCATTAATATCCTCGTCTTGACACCGATGATCTACATGATGCAGATATATGACCGCGTCATGTCCAGCAGTAGCGTGTCCACGCTGACCATGCTCACTGTGTTGCTGGTATTTCTGCTCTCTGTAATGGGGGCACTGGAATGGGTGCGTTCGCAAATACTCGTGGTCACCAGCAATCGCCTTGACCAACTACTCAACACCCGCATCTTCGATGCCATGTTCACTAGTGCGTCAATCAGTGCCGGACGCAATGCAACGGCACAGCCGTTAAGTGATTTGCTACAGTTGCGCCAGTTTCTCACCGGTCAGGGGTTGTTCGCTTTTTTTGATGCACCCTGGCTTCCCCTCAATATTGCCGTCATGTGGTGGTTTCACTGGAGCTACGGCGTAGTTGCGCTGATTTCCGCATTTATACTGATGGGGCTTAACCTGTGGACCGAATTGGGTACTCGCGACCTGCTCAAACGGGCCAATGACGAGTCTATGGAGTCCAGCCAACAGACCCAGCGCAACCTGCGCAACGTCGAAGTGATCGATGCCATGGGCATGCTGCCCCGCCTACGCACCCGTTGGCAGCGTAAACAAAACGCCATGCTCACCCACCAGGGCAAGGCCAGCGGCAAAGCTGGGCTAATCACTGCCCTTTCCAAGCTTTACCGGATGGTGATCCAATCCTTGATTCTCGGCTTGGGCGCGTACTTGGCGATTGGGAAGGAAATCTCCCCCGGCGCCATGATTGCAGGTTCCATGCTGCTTGGGCGGGCGCTGGCACCATTGGATTTGCTGATCGGCAGTTGGAAGGGTTTTATCGGTGCCCGTGATGCTTATGGGCGATTGGAAAAATTGCTCAATGCGGTTCCGCTGCGCGAGCCGCCGATGCCGCTGCCGCCACCGACCGGACAAATTCGCTTGGAGAATGTCTCGATCATACCGCCCGGTAGTCAAAAGCCGATAATCGCCGGTGTCAACTTGCAGATAGCAGCCGGTCAGCAGGTGGCCGTGATCGGCCCCAGTGCTGCCGGCAAATCTACGCTGATCCGCGCCATGCTGGGGCTTTACAAGCCGTCTACGGGTAGTGTGCGCTTGGATGGTGCCGAAATCAGCCAGTGGGACCGTATGATGCTAGGGAACCATATCGGCTACCTCCCGCAGGATGTCGAATTGCTGGATGGAAGCATTAGTGAAAATATCGCCCGTTTTGGTAGGGTGGAACCCGACAAGGTGGTGGCAGCGGCTCGCTTAGCCGGTATCCACGAAATGCTGCTGCGCCTGTCCGAGGGATACGATACCGTAATCCAGGGGCAAGGCAGGGTGTTGTCCGCCGGTCAGCGCCAACGCTTAGGGCTTGCACGCGCACTTTATGGCTCGCCTCGCATCATCCTTCTTGATGAACCCAATTCCAACTTGGATCAAGAAGGGGAGGAAGCTCTGGCTCAGGCTTTGGCAAACTTGCGTAAACAAGGCTGCACTGTGGTGATGGTGACACACCGCCCCAGTATCCTAAACCAGGTCGATAATATCGCATTGATGCGCGAAGGCCAGTTGCTGGCCTATGGTCCGCCCAATGAGGTGGCGCAGGCATTGCAAAGAAACGTCCCACCGGCGCCAGCCTCCGCACCAGTAACGGCACCGGCACGTAGCACCAATGTAACAGCACACACCGGAACGGTACGGGTTTTATAGATGGCTGTCGCTTTGCTTCCATATAACCCAACATGAAAAATCAACCTATCCATACTGAGCCACTGACCGATGATCGTACCCTGCGTCGCCTCGGTTTTTTTCTAGTTATTGCCATATTCGGCGGTTTTGGCGGCTGGGCGGCATTTGCACCGCTGAGCAGCGCCGCCCATGCGCCAGGGCAAGTCACGGTGGAAAACTACCGCAAGACCGTACAGCACCTTGAAGGCGGAATCGTCCAATCCATCCGCGTGCGTGATGGCGACGTGGTGGAAAAGGGCCAGATTCTGGTCACCTTGGACGATACCCAACCACGCTCCCAACTTGAAGTTCTCCGTGGGCAGTTCCTGATCTCGCTGGCACGGGAAGCGCGGCTGATCGCATTGCGCGACGGCCAGTCAAAAATCGTCTACCCGAAAGAGTTGCTTGAATCCAAAGGAGATGCGCGGGCCGCTGATGCCATGCGTGTGCAAAGCCAAACTTTCCAGGCACGCCGACAGTCCTACGACAACGAAATCCGCTTGTACGAGGAGCAAATCGGACAGTTAAAAGCCAAGGAGATTGGCCTTAGATCGCAAAAAGCCAGCCGTGAACTGTTGATGCATTCATACGAAAGTGAATTGGCCGATTTCCAAGCCCTGCTAAAAGAAGGTTACAGCGACAAACAAACGGTGCGCGACCTTGAACGCAAATTGTCCGACAGCCAGGGGCAAAGCGGCGAATTACAGTCAAACCTAGCGGCAACTGGCTTACAAATCAGCGAAACAAAACTCAAGGAATTGCAATTACAAAAAGAACTGCAAAGTGATGTCATAAAGGAGTTGGCAGAGGTGCAAGTCAACTTGTTTGAGTTGCGCGAGAAAATCCATGCGTTGGAACAAACTGTCGAACGCAGCGTCATCAAAGCACCCGAATCTGGCAAAGTCATGGGACTGGCGGCGCATACTTTGGGCGGGGTGATTGCGCCGGGTTCGCGAATATTGGAAATTGTCCCGCAAAATGAAAAGTTGCTGGTCGAAGCAAAGGTATCGCCGCTAGACATCGACCGCGTAAAAATCGGTCAACCCGCCGAGATTCGATTCAGTGTGTTTAAGGCCAAGGTTCTGCCTAAGATTGAAGGCAAGGTGCTGGCCTTGTCGGCTGATAGCCTAGTGACAGAAGATGATCAACACACTCCTTATTATCTGGCGCGGGTGGATGTCGATAAAAAGGCCTTGGATACGCTCGCCAAACTGAAACTGGATCTATTGCCAGGCATGCCGGCCGAAGTGTTGATACACACAGGCAAACGCACGTTCTTCCAATACTTGTCCGACCCGCTCAAAGACTCGTTTTCCCGTGCATTCATTGAGGACTAGCCATGGGCAAATCCTTACCATTACTACTAGTCGCGTTGATATTGTCAACAGTCAATCCGGTAAACGCAGAAGGGTTGTTGCAGTTGTGGGAGCATGTCGTCGAGAACAATCCAACGCTTAAAAGCACTGAATACGCTGTCGAGCAGGCCCGTGCACAGCAAGACCAGGCACTTGCCAAACTTCTGCCCAATGTCAGCATCAGCGGTTTCTACTCCTTCAATAATTACAACGCCAATGCGACTGCAAACGGATTTCAGCCTCTTGGCGGATCAAGCACCGTCAGTTATGCCGGTTTTCGCGGAGTATTGCAGATTACTCAAGCCCTCTTCGATTTGCCATCCTACCTGCGCTTGGAAAGTGCAAAAAAGGTGACCAAACAGAGTGAGCAACAGGCACTCGCCCAGCGCATGCAGCTTGCTTACAATCTAGTCGATCAGTATCTGGCCGTATTGGAGGGTGTCGATACCATTGCACAGTTGCAGGCAGAGCAGGCCGCCACCGAGGGGCAAGCTAAACGTCTGCACGCCATGCTTGAACGCCAGATGGCCAAGGTCACCGACGTTTACGAAGTTGATGCTTATGCGCAATCCTTACAAACATCACTAATAGAAGCTTCGCATCAAAAGGCCATTGCAGCAGAAAAACTGCGTGAGTTGAGCGGTGTGCTTGTTCAAGACCCAGACCCCCTGCTGCAGGATACCTTCCCGGAAATGAAGCGCAGTGCTGATGAATGGGTGCAAGAGGCGTTGAGTGCCAACCCTACACTACTGTCACTGCAATATGCGGCAGAGGGAGCGCAACAGATGATAGGGAGTGCTGTAGCGGGGCATTTGCCAACCGCATCGTTGAGTGCCAGCGAAATGTACGCCAACACGGGTTACAACAACCTACAATACCCGAACGATTACAATGTTGGCTCGGTGTACCTTAACGTCAATATCCCAATCTATGCCGGCGGCGGCGTAGATGCCGGTGCGCGTGAGGCGGTCGGCAAATATCATATGTCGCGGGAAAAAATCGAAGAAGTACACCGCAATATTGAAAAGGAAACCCGAACGGCATGGCTCAACGCCGTATCCGGGCGTTTGCGCATCGACTCCACCCATCAAGAATCCAAATTCCGTGAAAAAGCCAAAATCGCCCAAGAGAGAAGCTACGAACTAGGCGCGGCTACCATCATTGATGTACTAGACGCCCATCGCCGACTGCTCAAAGCCAACACCGACTATTCCAAGGCGCGTTATGATTTCATCCGCAGCCTTATTCGACTGCGCCTCAATGCCGGTTCCTTGGCCGACCTGGACCTAGAAGCCATAGCACCTTGGTTTGGTAAGCGTTAGGACGCTGTGTGGGTACAATTTAATAATTTAAAGTGATGCGGGAGTGCAAGGCTTGCCTTGCGAGGGCGTGTTTGGGCAAGGCAAGCCTTGCACTCCCGACGTAATGTCAAATGCCAATAGTTCGTGTACATCATCTAAAATCATATCCTTGCAATTAAGCCAAGGATTTTTCTATGCACATTTTCCAGCAACTGCGGGTCTTCGCTAAGGAAGCGGGTGGCGGATTCTTCGCGCCGCAACCAGGTGAACTGTCGCTTGGCAAACTGTCGTGTGGCAATGATGCCACGCTCGACCATCTGCGGATAATCCAATTGCCCTGAAAGATAGGCCCAAACCTGGCGATAGCCCACCGCACGGATGGATGGCAGGTTTTGATGCAAATCGCCGCGCCTGTAAAGGGTCAAAACTTCTTCCACAAGTCCCTGGTCGAGCATGGACAGGAAGCGTTTGCGTATCGTTTCATGCAAAACCGGGCGATTGGCGGGGGCGACAATGAACCGGATGATATTAAAAGGCGGCGGCTCAGACCGTCCACGGGAACACCATTCACTTAGGGTGACCCCGGTCAGGCGGTAAACCTCCAAGGCACGCTGTATGCGCTGAGGGTCATTGGGGTGGATGCGCAGTCCCGCTTGAGGATCGACCCGTGTCAATTCTTCATGCAATGCCGCCCACCCCAAACTTATAGCTTCGGCATCAATTTGCCGACGCATGGCTTCGTCGGCCTCGGGCAACTCTGCCAACCCATTGAACAAAGCATTGAAATACAGCATGGTGCCGCCCACCAGCAAGGGCATCCTGCCCCGCCCGGTAATTTCTGCCATCAGGCGCAACGCCTGCTGCCTAAACTGCCCGGTCGAGAAGGACTCCGCAGGATCGAGAACATCAACCAAATGGTGCGGGACCCCAGCCCTTTCTTCAAGGCTGGGCTTGGCTGTGCCGATATCCATGCCACGGTAGACCAAGGCGGAATCCACGCTAATGATTTCGCCATTCAGTGCTTGCGCAAGCTGGATGGCAAGCCGGGTCTTACCCGATGCGGTCGGACCCATTATTGCAATGGCAGGGGGGTATTTTTTCACGCTACAGTGTTTTTCAACATCAGATTGTGATCTTTAGACCTGGGTTTGACTCCAAGATAAATTGGATTAATTTGTCTAATTGCTCACGAAGGTCTAGTTGGGATAAATCTGGATTTTGGTAAGCACTGACAATATGTCTGGCAACTTCAGTTTTGGGGGCATCAGCTTTTTTGCCATTCTGCCTTCTTATTGATAGCACATTCTCATATTTGCCAAACTTAGATAGTGGTGTCGCGCTTGGAATAATGGCAGTGATGGCACTTTTGATTTGCTCAACCGGCAAGTAATTTTCAATCTCCCGGCCCTCGGTGATCCAAGCATAGCCTGACTCTTCATCTAGTCTACGCTTTGTCTCGTTAATAGAATCAGATTTCTTGGTCCGGTCACTATCTATCAGGATAACGCCTCGCCGGTTGAGCCTGCGTAGGGAAATAAAATTCTTGACCATCTCCTCGTCTATATCCAAGCCAGAAAGGTGGGAGGCCAGCCTGCCACCATAGAACATAATCGAGTAATGAATGCCTTCGATGTAGTGTGGTACTAGAGATTTGAGCCAGTAATTCAAATAAATACGGTCTGACGGGCCTTCCACCCAAATGACACAATTGGCTTGTAATAGATCAGAGGGATGATAGCCTAAATCTTCGCAGATGGCTGACCGGTGCCGGTCCGATGTCACTCGTTCAACGATGGATTGTCCATTTTGTAAACGTATATGATAGATTTCCGCATCCGGGGTATCCATCAAGGCAGCGGAATGGGTGCTGATGAAATACTGGTTGCTGGTGTTGTTGGTCAGATAACGGACCAGCTTTTTCTGCAAGATAGGATGTAAATGGATTTCAGGTTCCTCCATGCAGATGATGTGATTCTCAAGTATAGTAGCGGCTGCTGCAAGAATGATCACCTCATGGATGCCCGTCCCTAGTGATTGCAAAGGCAAGGTTTTTCCATCCATGTGGACTAGGATGCTATCCCTTTCGTGGGGTATTTCGATCAGTGCCGTAGTATTATCCGTGACAGTTTGCAAGAAGCGATTGATGGCTTCAAATTTCTGCTTATCCTGTTGTCTGTGGACATCAGGATTTTGCAGTTTGGCGAGACGCTCGATAATACCCTCTCCATCAAAATCATCCGAGGTACTTCCTTGTTTGCCAACTTGGCGGATAGCTGGGATCAACTTGGTGGTAAATTCCTTGGCAGAAGGTTGTAAGAATTCGACGATGGCTCTGATAGCAAATTCACGATTGGCTGTGTCTACCGTCTCCGCCTTGATATAGTGATGAATATCCCCTATATCATTGTTTTGCAGACCATTAAAAGCAGTGTACCAGTCCTCATATTTGATTTTTTTTGGTGTATTATAGTTAATCCAATTTTTTATATCATAGTCAATCCATGCAATATGGCTATGATCTAATTTTGCTTTTCCTATTAAAATACCAAAAAGCTTATTATACTCAAAACTACCGACAGCATATTTACCGTTAGGGCATATTTTGTCAAATCCATGTAAAGTATCTTTTATTTTATTAATATTTATCGTAAATCCAATACAGAAATTGCGTCGTATTGGTAAATGTTCATCAAGTCGGTCAAGGTGAAGTTCGTTGACACTGCTTGGGGATAGCCCTCGATTTAACATGTCGCTGAAATAAGGAGCTATCTTGTGCAAAAATGTAAGTACATTCGATTTTCCACTATTATTCTGCCCAATCAACAAATTGATTTTGGCGAACTGTTCAAAGCGTTGTATTTCTCCAAAGCTTCTATAGCCACCTAGGGCAATTGCGTCGAGTAAAATTGGATCACTGCTCATACAGCATTTTCATCTTGAAAAAATTAAATTCCCAATTGCTTGCGTATCAATTCACACAAGCTTTCTTGAATTTCTGGATGTCTTGGAACTGGCGCTTGCCTACCGGTTTTCGGATTGGCAAAGATATCGTGTTTTTTTCCATGTCTCTTCAGAAAGCATCCTGCACCGGTTAGTTCGCGGATGAAATTTCCGGTTTTCACGCGACTTCCAACATGATTTCCTTGAATTTCGATTCAGGATGCTTAGCATCGTCTTCAACCATGAGTGTATAGGCTTCGGCAATATTTTCTTCCAACTCAACCAACGTTTCTCCTTGGGAAAAAACACCGGGAACTTCTTTTAATTTTCCTACATACCAGCCATTGTCTAACCAGTATTCGAGAGTGAAATTATGTGTCATGTAATATTCTCCGTTGCCTATTACAGCGTTTTCATGTTTAAAATCTAACTAAAAATGAATTTTTAAACAATCTCTGATCGAAAAAATAACTAGCACCACCATCCACCTTATCAAGTTACCATTTGATGCTGAAAACGCTGCATTATTGCCCACGCAAGAAAAACCTGTCCAAATCCTTGCCGCTGAGTTCGATCCATGTGGGCCGTCCGTGATTGCATTGACCGCTATTTTCGGTCGTTTCCATATCCCGCAACAGAGCGTTCATTTCTGGAATAGTCAATCGTCTATGTGCCCGAACCGATCCGTGGCAAGCCATGCTCGCCAACACGGCAAGCAAAGCCTGCTCCAAGCGAAGACTACGTCCATGCTGGTGAAGGTCTGCCAAGGCATCGCGCAACAAACTCTCCACATCCGCGCCAGCTAGCAAGGCAGGCACGGAACGCACTAGCACGGTGCCGGGTCCAGAGCGGCTCAATTCCATACCTAGGCTGGCGAACGATTCGGCGAATTCCCCGGCCAAATCGGCATCGGACTCGCTCAGCCTGACACTGATTGGCAGCAGCAAAGGTTGGCTGGCGACCCCACCCGACTGCCGTTGCCGTTTAAGTTTCTCATAGGTCACCCTTTCATGCGCCGCATGTGCGTCCACCAAGATCAAACCGGTGGGAGTTTCCGCAAGAATGTAGATATTATGCAAGTGGGCGATGGCATAGCCTAATGGCGGATGGTCCGATTCCTGCGGCTGGGTCGCCTGTACCACGCCACCCGTGGCCGGTGTGTAAAGTTCGTTCAGGGCAAGCAGCGTTTCCTTGACATGCAAAGGCAGGGACGCCTGTCTTCGAGGCGGCGCGAAGGAAGCTACCGGACGCGGGGCTAAAGCCGGGCTTGAACCGTCAAAGCGGGGATTGAAAGGGTTCTGCACCGGCTCATTCAAAGGATTGGATGAACCTCCAGGGCGGTCATCGGCTATGGCCCGATACAAGGCCCGGAACAAAAAATCATGAACCAGTCGGCTGTCGCGGAAACGAACTTCCAGCTTGGCCGGGTGGGCGTTGACATCGACCATCGCGGGATCAAGGTCAAGGTAGAGCACATACACCGGCTGCCGACCATGGTGCAGCACATCCTGGTAGGCTTGGCGGACGGCGTGGGTAACTAGCTTGTCACGCACCAGCCGTCTATTGACGTAAAAAAATTGCATATCGGCCTGGCTGCGGGAGAAAGTAGGTAGCCCCACCCACCCGGATAGCCGCAAACCAGACGATGCAAAATCCACCGCCAAGGCGTTCTCCAAAAAAGTGTCGCCGCATAGCAAGGCAACCCGCCCCTCCCGCTCGGTTTGGGACGGGGCCGGACGGAGACTCAGTACCTCCCTCTGATTGTGGCGCAGCATAAAACCCGTTTCAAAACGGCTTAACGCCATGCGCTTGACCAGTGTTTCAATATGGGAAAACTCGGTTTTTTCCGAGCGTAAGAATTTGCGCCGGGCCGGGGTGTTGTAGAACAGGTCACGAACTTCGACACAGGTTCCGAAGGGATGGGAAGCTGGTTGGATTTCATAACCGCTCTCGGTGCCGTCCGCCAGGATGCGCCAGGCATAATCCGAACCTTGGGTTCTGGAAGTGAGGCTAAGCCTCGAAACCGAGCTAATGCTGGGTAATGCCTCCCCCCGGAAACCCATGCTGGAAACCCGCTCCAAATCGTCCAGACTGGCGATCTTACTGGTGGCATGGCGGGACAAGGCTAGAGGCAATTCCTCTTGCGCCATGCCTGCGCCATCATCACGGATGCGGATTAAGCGCAGACCGCCCATTTCAATATCCACTTCCACTACCCCGGCTTGGGCATCAAAGGAATTCTCCACCAATTCCTTGACCACCGACGAAGGGCGCTCGACCACCTCGCCGGCGGCAATCTGGTTGATCAATTGGGGGGGGAGAAGGCGAATGGTCATGGTGGGTAAATCAGGAAAAATCTATTCGGCAAAAAATTCTTGCATCACGGAGAGGATATCAGCCACTGTCTTTCCGTCTAGCATGCCCAGCTTTCGGATAAGGCGTGTTTTGTCCAAGGTTCTGATTTGATCAAGCAAGATCAGGCCAGATTTGCCCTGAAAATCCAGCGAAACTCTAAATGGTGTCTTCTGACTCCCTGTCGTCATCGGTGCGACGATCACAGTGCGCAAATAATTATTCAGTTCGGGCGGCGAAATGATAACGCAGGGCCGGTTTTTTTGAATTTCGCTGCCTACCGTTGGGTCTAGGCCGGTAAGCCAAATCTCACCGCGTGTCACCATTCCCATTCGGCATCGCCTTCATTGACAAATTCGGGCCATGCCAGCGCGTCGCAGCCCGATGCGGCAATCTCCCGGCTGGCTTCCTCCCAGCCATCCCGAGCCGCTTGCTTCGGTTTGCGCAATATGATGGCTCCGTTTTCAACCTCCATCTCGGCGGCTAGTTCGATTCCAGTCTGCGCGAGCAAGGCTTTAGGGATAAGGATGCCTTGCGAGTTTCCCATTTTGCGGATAGTTGTTCTCATGGACACGAATCGTTACCAGGCGAATTGTAATAACAATATTATTACATTGCATAGGACTTTGCAAGAGTCAGCAATTCTCATTTTGGCAAAGATAATAAGGGCGCTGCTTAAAGTGATTTACAAAAATGAATCCACTAAAACCGAAACGAATTGCCCACGAAAATCACGAACAAATCCTTTGCAAATCACCTTGCCAAGCTGGTGCTTGGCGTTCCTTCTGGGAGCGCCAAGCACCAGCTTGGCCTTTGGATGGGATGTTCTTTATTGGATATCACCTAACGTCTATAGGCTAAACCGCCTCATCAGTTCCGCACCATGAAGCTTTAGCCAACGCCGTTCCTCCGCGTAATTTGGCAGATGCCGTGCGACCAAAGACCAAAATGCGGGGGAATGGTTGCGCTCTGAGATATGGCACAGCTCATGGACGACTACATACTCCAGCACGGACTCTGGAGCGAGGGCCAGCAGCCAGTTGAGATTGATGTCGTTGCGTGGCCCACAGCTTCCCCATCGTGTCTTCATGTGCTTGACGCGTATCTCCCGTGGCCGCAAACCGGTTCTCGGGGCGAGGCGTTCGACCATCGCGGCGACATGGGTTCGCAACCATCGCCGCACCCAGACATAAAACGCCCTCAGAGCCACTTCGTCGCGAGTTTCGCCCAGCCCTTGCGGCAGGGCGATATGAATGGCTCCTTCCACGGATACGCGGGTTCTAAGCCCCGGTGCTTCCCGTATTATCAAGGGGACTTCCCGTCCACGCCATGGCAAGGTTGGACTTGAAGCGAAGCTTGCAGGTGCAGGAATCCGGCTGGCCCGGTCATTTAGTTCCAGCAACTTCCCTTCAGCCCAAGCCCTGTGTTGGTCCAAAAACGCCATTGCCTGAGCTTCACCTGTCCCACGGGGAATCACCAACTCAATCAGCCCTGGCTTGACTGCCAAACGCAAACGTTTGGCCTTGGAACTGCGGCGGATTTTTAAGGGACCAGCTACGGATTTCATCTGAGCCTAAACTATAAATTTGTAGTGCAATTACAGCGTTTTTAATATCAAATAGTTACTTACATAATCTACATCCATGTCGGCAAAGGGTTGCCGACCTACTGCACATCAAGGATTGTAGGGCGGCAACCCTTTGCCGCCAATGAAAAACAAAGTAATCAATCAACATTAAAAACGCTGTAATGATGACGGTTATCCATACCCATAGAGAGTAACATCGGCCTTGGTTATTGTTCAGCCCTTTGGGTGAAAAACCGAGTCGGTCTTGCGGGCTGCACCCGAAGATACGATACACCGTCGAGACCAACTCGGTTTAGACGCTCCCCCTTACGTTCGGTAGATGCGTCGGTCAGGCCAAACTGAGAATTGCTGTAAAGCTTATCTATAGAGTACCATAAACCTATCATAGGGATTCAATCCCTGACTTTGCCCAATGCCCAAACTATACTCATTTATTCGTTTATCGATTCTCTGTCATTTGCTACTTGTACCGGCTACAGCCTTCTGTACCCAGTCGGAACTGCAAAGGCCACTTTTTTTGCGGGCTGAGATGGCGATCAAACAGGGGCGGACAACTGAGGCCGACGGGCTGATGGCGGAACTTACGGACTATCCTTTATTCCCCTATTTGCTTTACCAGAAACTGGTGAGGGAATTGGACAACACCGATTCAATAGAGAAATTTCTCGACCGCTTTGGGCAAACTAGGCTGGCTGTACTACTACGCCAGCGCTGGCTTGAACGGTTGGCGACACAAGGCGAATGGTCCAAATACGCACAAAATTACCGGAATACAGAAAATATTAACCTGCAATGCAATTACTCCTTGGCCCTAGCCAATAGTGATCGCAAAATTGAGGCATTTAGCGGCGCTGAAAAGCTTTGGCCCACAGGCAATACACTGCCAGAAAGCTGTGAGCGGCTGTTCCGGCTTTGGCAAGCCAGCCCAAGCTTTACCACTGGGCATATTTGGAAGCGCTTCGCCCTGGCAATACAAAAAGGCAATCGGCCGTTGACCGATGACTTGCAGACCTTGCTGACGCCGGACTTGCTTGCCCAAGCCAAATTATGGCGGCAAGTGCAAGCCAACCCTCGCCTTGTGTTGACTTGTTCCACCCTGAACCCCAAAGACCCCGCATCAGGCCTTATCTTTGCCTATGCCATTGACAAACTGGCCGCCGAAGACCCGTTACTTGCGCAAACCGCGTGGGTTTTGCATAAGGACCGCTTCATTATTGACGCAGAGGAAGCCGCCCGTATTGACCGGCGCACCGCATTGGCTCTGGCAGGCCAACGAGCTAGCCAAGCTGGGGCATATCTCTTGGAACTTCCCGACGCAAACGCCGATGCCCAGATTCGCGGATGGCGTGTTCGCGCCGCGCTGTCACGAGAAGACTGGCCTGGTATACTGGCGACCATCGAATTGTTGCAAGCAGGGGAGAGGAAACAGTCACAATGGCTTTATTGGAGGGCTCGCGCACTGGAGATGGTGGGCGAGAGCAAAACCGCAACGGAAATTTATAAACTGGCCGCAAAAGAAAGGGATTTTTACGGCTTTAACGCCGCCGACCGCATCGGTGTAGACTATGCCCTTACCTCGAAGCCAGCACAGATTGGAGAAGCGGAACTGAAACAACTTGCCGAAAAACCCTCTTTTTTGGCAATACATGAACTTCTCGCTTTAAATCGAGACGGAGAGGCGCGAAGCGAATGGTTCCATGCCATTAAATTGCTCCTGCCCAATGAAGTGGTTGCCGCCGCAAAATTGGCCCAAGTTTGGGGGCTGGACAACCTAGCCATCAATACGGCAGCACAAGCCGTGCAGTGGGATGACTTGACACTACGTTTTCCCTTAGGGACCAATTCGATGGTACTTAAAGAATCCCAGTCGCAGGGGGCCGATCCTGCAATGATTCATGCATTGGTGAGAAGGGAAAGTGCTTTCGATCCTAATGCAGGCTCCCCAGCCGGGGCAATGGGTCTTATGCAACTGATGCCGGCTACGGGTGAGTTGATGGCCCGGCGATTGAACGAAATGCTTCCTTCTGCGAACGCTTTGTTAGAGCCCGAACGAAATTTGCGTTACGGGATAGCCTACTTTAATCAGTTGATGGAAAAGTTCGGCAATCACTTCGGTTTGGCCGCAGCAGCCTACAATGCCGGACCCAACCGGGCCGCGCACTGGATTCCTGCCGGCCATGCACTGCCAGCGGATACTTGGGTGGAGACCATTCCAATCAGCGAGACCCGCCAATATGTCGCCGCCGTAGCATCTTATGCGGTAATCTATCAGAGTCGTTTGGGGCAACCCTTGCGCCGCATCAGATATTTATTGCCGGATGTTCCGCCGGGACCGCAGCCTGTCGCCAACCCAAGCCGTTCGCTGTCTGTCAGTATCTGCGACTAAAAAACCACCTTGGCATCGCCAGTAATCCCCAATTTAAATTTTTTTTTCAAGCGACTGCTGAATTTATTTATTAACTGAGCGATAATACGACCCTTTTTCGAGACGGATTGTCTTTAGGAACAACTATAACAATGCATACGCAGCAGCACAATTACACTTTGGAGGAATTGCTCCAATGCGGTCGAGGCGAGTTGTTCGGTCCCGGCAATGCGGAATTACCCCTCCCGCCCATGCTGATGTTCGACCGCATTACCCAAATCAGTTCACAAGGAGGTACTCACGACAAAGGAATAATCGTCGCCGAACTGGATGTAAACCCGGATTTGTGGTTTTTCGACTGCCATTTCCAAAACGACCCCGTCATGCCAGGATGCCTTGGGTTGGATGCCATGTGGCAGATGGTGGGTTTTTATTTGGGTTGGATGGGTGGACCGGGGCGAGGCCGCGCCCTCGGGGTAGGTGAAGTAAAATTTCGCGGCCAGGTGCTGCCCCAGAACAAGCTGGTTACTTATCGCATCAACCTAAAACGGGTGATCATGCGCAAGCTGGTCATGGGCATCGCCGATGCCGAAATGGAGTGCGATGGCAAAGTAATTTATGAAGCCAGTGATCTTCGGGTCGGTTTGTTCACTTCCACAGACGATTTCTGAGGGAGTCATAAAGAGTATGAAACGAGTAGTAGTGACAGGCATTGGCATTGTATCCAGCATCGGTAACAACCAGGCTGAAGTGAGAGATTCCCTTTTGGAAGGACGCTCGGGCCTCCGTTTTTCAAAAGAATACCACGACATTAATTTCCGTAGCCACGTCTATGGTCCGATTGATTTGAATCTCGATGAAATCATCGACCGGAAAATCCGCCGTTTCATGGGCGATGGGGCGGCGTTTAACTATGTAGCCATGCAAGAGGCTATTGCGGATTCCGGTTTGGAGGAAAACCAAGTGTCCAATCCGCGCACGGGCTTAATCATGGGTTCAGGTGGGCCATCCACGGCTAACTTACTGCTGGCTACAGACATTTTCAGGGAAAAGGGAGTGAAGAAAGTCGGGCCTTACATGGTGCCGCGCACCATGAGCAATACTAACTCCGCCTGTTTGGCCACCCCGTTCAAAATAAAGGGAATCAACTATTCCATCAGTTCAGCCTGTGCAACCAGCGCGCATTGCATCGGCAACGGCGCGGAACAGATACAACTAGGCAAGCAAGACATTGTATTCGCCGGCGGCGGCGAAGAACTGCACTGGACCATGACTGTGCTGTTCGATGCCATGGGTGCCCTTTCCTCAAAATATAATGACACCCCTTCCACCGCCTCGCGCCCTTACGACGTGACTAGGGACGGTTTTGTGATCTCCGGCGGTGGAGGGGTATTGGTGCTGGAAGAACTTGAACACGCCAAGGCTAGAGGGGCTAAAATTTATGGCGAGTTGGTAGGCTACGGTGCGACATCCGATGGTTACGACATGGTACAACCCTCGGGCGAAGGCGCTGTCCGATGCATAAAACAGGCCATGGCTACTGTCCATGCCCCAATCGACTATATCAACGCCCACGGCACCAGCACACCCATTGGCGACATCAAAGAATTGCAGGCGGTGAAAGAGGTTTTTGGCGACAAGGTTCCGCCGCTCGCTTCCACCAAATCGCTATCCGGGCATGCCTTGGGTGCGGCGGGTGTCCATGAGGCGATTTATTCGCTGTTAATGATGAACGGCAACTTTATTAGCGCATCGGCCAACATCACCCAACTCGACCCTGGTGCGGAAGGGGTTCCCGTCGTGCTTGAACGCATCGACAACGCCCATTTAAACACGGTGATGTCGAATAGCTTTGGCTTCGGTGGCACCAACGCCACTTTAATTTTCCAGCGGTATGACGGATAAACAACCCGCAGTTTTGGCTCTGAACGAAAAACAGCGATTTGAATTCAATAAGCTGAAAAAACGTTTGCGGAGGCTAGTCGGCGAAGCCATCGCCGACTATGCCATGATCAAGGACGGTGACAAGGTGATGGTCTGCCTTTCAGGCGGAAAGGATTCCTTTACCCTGCTCGACATTCTATTAAGCCTTAAGCTCAACGCACCGGTCAGTTTCGACATCGTCGCAGTCAACTTGGACCAGAAGCAACCGGGGTTTCCCGAGCATGTGTTGCCTCAATACCTTGAAGAATGTGGCATCCCTTTCCATATTATCGAGCAGGACACCTATAGCGTGGTCAAACGCGTGGTACCCGAGGGCCAAACCACCTGCGGCTTATGCTCACGGCTGCGGCGCGGAGCGCT
This sequence comes from Candidatus Methylumidiphilus alinenensis, assembly GCA_003242955.1. Lineage (GTDB taxonomy): Bacteria > Pseudomonadota > Gammaproteobacteria > Methylococcales > Methylococcaceae > Methylumidiphilus > Methylumidiphilus alinenensis. Next base: position 16,080 of record QJPH01000377.1, on the reverse strand, counting down.
ATACCGGTACGCCCTAGAGAACGGCATCAGCAAGATCGCTTTAGGTCATCATCGGGATGACATTCTGGAAACCTTCTTTCTGAACTTGTTTCATGGCGGGACACTCAAGGCGATGGCACCCAAGTTGTTGAGCGATGACAACAAGCACATCGTCATCCGCCCATTGGCTTATTGCAAAGAAAGGGATATTAATGAATACGCCCGTCTCCGCGACTTCCCCATCATCCCCTGCAATCTCTGTGGCTCGCAGGAAAATCTCCAACGCCAAGCCATGAAAACGATGCTGGCCGAATGGGACAAACGCTTTCCTGGACGCGTGGACACGATCTTCGGCGCATTGAAAAATGTCGCCCCGTCGCATTTGGCCGACCCTACGATTTTCGACTTTGCGGAATTGGAGGCATTGCGCAACAGCACCCTTCAATCAACCGGTAACGACGAGGGATTGGATATTTTGGCGATCTAAAGTTAGGTGATATCCAATAAAGAACATCCCATCCAAAGGCCAAGCTGGTGCTTGGCGTTCCTTCTGGGAGTGCCAAGCACCAGCTTGGCGAGGTGTTTGTTCTTGATTTTGTGGATAATTCATTTCAGTTTTGGTAGTTTCATTATTGGAAATCACCTTAAGCCGTCATACCGGCATGGATGCCGGTATCCAGCGTCCAAGGATGGCAAGCTAAAGCTACTTTCCAAGTGCCTAGAACAGAAATCTAAAAAAATACACAAAACTTCAACCTTACTTTTATGTGTTTCGCAAATTTCGTGGTTTAATTCTTTTACGTTGCGCCTTTGCGTGAGATAAAAAATCGGTTCTTTGGGAATTCGTATGGTGACCAATGACATCCTACCAAGCATGCTATTGTTTTCAAAGCGTTCAGCTAGTTCACCAGAACCTCTTCCTACTCGAATTCCCAAAGTGCCAAACATCTTCGTTGTGCTGGTTCCCAAGCTCCAGTTTGGGAACCTCTGCTTTTCAAACTCTAGCTTGTCGTGTTGAAGCAGGAGCTTCAAAGACCGCATTCCCAAGCCGGAGTTCTCATCGTTATACACAAGTGTTGAAGCGCCGTCATTCCGGCAGGGATTGCCGGAATCCAGTCCACAGGGATGTGAAACTGCGGGCTACAAATTACCAGAATCAAACACTTGCTCAGCAACGAGTTTGCCCTCCATGGCTTCTAGATTCCGGCAATCCCTGCCGGAATGACGGCATTTTTGTGCTGGTTCCCAAGCTCCAGCTTGGGAACCACTGCTTTTCAAGCTCTAGCTTGTCGTGTTGAAGCAGTAGTTTCAAAGACGGCATTCCCAAGCCGGAGCTTTGGAACGAGCAAACTAATATTTGTTATAAAACAGCATTCAAACGTTCTACATGTTGACGTGGTTTCTGCTCCGCCTGCCAAAGATCGTAAGCAACCTGCATTCTAATCCATAAACCAGGTGGTTGTCCGAGTGCTTCGGACAGTTTCAGATCCATTTCAGCAGTGATACTAGCACGACCATTTAATATTTTGGAGAAGTGGGGACGAGAAATACCTAGATTCGATGCGCCAATCCCAAGCAGTTCTCGCACCAAGGTGAAAACCCGAATCAGGCTGCGCACCAAAGCGTTGAAAAAATAGTCACCATTTTTTCCTCAAATGGTAACAAAACCCCGCTAACATCTCGGAAGGTTATTTATCCGACGTTTGTGTCCTATGACGAAACCGCGAAGGGCAAACCCTTTTGGGCAATACCGTTTGGCGCGGGGAAATTCCTGTACTCGCCACGCCCAGTCCGCACTAAGACCTTGAGGAATTACTTATGGACTTTTCCAGCAAGTCCCCGTTGGCTTTTATCCGTCAGGTACTATTGTCATTTGCTTTGCTCGCTTTGTTACCTGCCATCCCACAGGCGGCGGCTGATAAGAATCATCAAGAGTTGGACGGTAAGCACGCCGCATCGCTACTGCAATTCAAAGGCAAGCCTTCGCCACCGCCCCATGGGGTCGAGGACATTAAATTCAGGGAATTTTTCAAAATGCCCATCGGCCCACGCGGGTTGGAACCGACAGACAAGCTCTTGGGCTTGAAAGGTAAGCGTGTGCGGATATTCGGCTACATGGTCAACGCCGAGGAACCCTCGGCCGGTCCTTTCATCCTCGCCCCCCTCGCTGTGTCCATGGCGGAAAAAGAGGACGGACCCGCTGACGACATGCCGGCGACCATCCTATTCGTCCATATCGAAAATGCTGAGGGGCTAATCGTGCCGCATATTCCTGGCTTGCTCAAGCTGACTGGAACTCTCGACTTAGGCAACCGGGAAGAAACCGACGGTCGGGTTTCCGCTGTCAGGTTACGCCTTGATCCAGGCTTGTCGAAAAAACTCTTAGTTGGCAACCATGCTATCCGAGATCGGAAAACCTAGTGACTGAGTCAATTATTCTCGATAGATCCACTGTAACAAAACCATGTTGACAGGATTCATCCCCTAACTTTGGAGAAACGTAATGTCCAAACCTAAATTGATCCACCAATGCCTTGCAGTAGCCGTAGCTGCTACGCTGTGTTCCTCAGCAAATGCTGCATCAATTTCACGCCTGACCCCCCCTAGCGACCTGACACTCGCTCCATCGGTGGTCATTTCGCGCTTCCTTCCCGGACAGAAGTTTGACTTGCAAGCCACGGTGCAGCCCGATGCCGGCCTGACAGTCACTTCTGTGGTATTTTCCGTTGACGGAACACCAGTTACTCCAGCCCCCGGCACGACTAGCTTGGTTACCACAGGCCTGGTAAGCGGTCTGGCCACCGGCAGCGCAGTCGCTTCGGTCCGAGCCTATTCCAACTCTTCAACCGGAATCCATGCACTGAGGGCCACAGCCACGTTGAGCAACGGGTCCACCGTAATTCAAAACGGCAATTTTGAAATCTTAGGCACTTCACTGTCTGGCAACAAAGTTAAGAACATCATCATTATGCTTGGCGACGGCATGGGAGCCGCCCATCGCACGGCTGCCCGCATCGTCTCTCAGGGTTACTCGCAAGGCAAGGCGAAAAGCAGACTGGCGATGGATACCTTTCCGTTTACGGGAATGGTCATGACCTCGTCCCTGAATTCCATCGTGACTGACTCTGCTCCTGGCATGTCTGGGTATGTCAGCGGCAACAAAAACCAAAATAGCCAGGAAGGCGTGTGGCCGGACGACACCACGGATGCCTTCGACAACCCTCGCATTGAATATTTGTCGGAATATCTGCACCGCCAGCAAAACAAATCCCTGGGCTTAGTCACAACGGCCGATGTCTTCGATGCCACACCGGCAGCCAATGCCGTGCATACCTCCAACCGCAACAATGGCACTGGCATAGTTGACCAATACCTCGACGACCGTAACCTGACCGGACTCACTGTGCTGATGGGCGGTGGACGCAAATGGTTCCTGCCAAATTCGACGAATGCGATACAGCCAATATCAGGGACTTACAATATTGCCAACGGTTCACAGCGCACCAACGGCACCGACTATACCCTGCACAGCGATGTCATCACCGGTTGGGGTGCCGCTCCGGGCGCACTCGACAATAACCGCGACTTGATTGCCGATTTTCAGGCGGCAGGATTTGCGTATGCACCCGACAAGACTACGCTGGATTCCATCACCACCGTCACTCCCGACAAGTTGCTTGGCCTGTTCGCGTTCTCCAACATGAACGTATCCATGGACAAGATCGGCAAGCGTCGTGGCAATTCCACTGTGGTTGACGATTACGGTTTTCCCGACCAACCTATGCTTGATGAGATGGCCAGTGCGGCCCTTAAGGTACTTGCGAAGAATCCGGGGGGGTTCATTGCGATGATTGAAGGTGCGTCCATAGACAAGCAGGCACACTTGATGGATACTGACCGTTGGATTCTAGAGGCCATAGAATTCGACCATGCTGTGCAGGTCGCAAAGGATTTTGCCAACTCGAACCCAGGCACATTGGTTATTGTAACCGCAGACCATGAATGCTCAGGTGCTGCCATCATCGGCGCTTCCACCGTCAGTGCCGCGACTTTGGCAGGCAATGCCACAGCCACGCCCACGGGCGGCACCAAGACCAGCCTGATGCGCGATGGCAGCCCAAATGCAGTGGTTCCCCCAGGTGCCACTCCTTCCAGCCCGGTCGTTGGCACTTACGACACGGCCAAGTTCCCGGCCTACAGCAACAGTGCGGACGGCTTCCCGGCCACCACCGATATTAATTACAAGATGCTGATTGGCTACGGTGCCAACGCCGACCGTTACGAAACATGGTTAAGCAATCCGCAGCCGACCCAAGATTCGCAACAACCCTTTGTTAAGGTTGGCAACAACAACCCGCATCCCAATTTGAGCAATTACCCTTCTAGCCCAAGCATCCGCAACAATAGCACTGGATTTTTTGTTACCGGGCAAGTACCGGGTGACCAAGCCGTGCATACGGCGACCGACATTCCCTTGTCTGCCATGGGGCTGGGCGCGGAACTGTTCACTGGGGTGATGGACAATACTGAAGTGTTCTTCAAATTGGCACAAGCCACCCTGGCCGGTGTCCCGGCAAGCACAGCCAATCCGGTTAAGTTAAACCCGAGCACCCAAGAACAGTGTTTGTTAAACTGGGCTGAAAGCGGCAAATATGCAAGCCTGTTTTTACCGGCAGGTGCGGCAACCCAAATTTCCCCGCCTTATACTTATCGCTATTACAGCAAAACCAACTCCTACGTCGGAGTCTCTTCTGATAATAACCACGTTTATTACCAAGGACCCGATGGGGTACTGAAAGACGTAGGGGATTTAGCGTCTTGGTTGGCCACCGCCAGTTGCAGTTAATCCAACACAAGACCTGCGGCTTTCGGGCCGTCGGGTTTCTTTCGCCCAGAACCTAAACTGAGATCATTGTGCTGGTTCCCAAGCTCAAGCTCTCGTCGTTATACACAAGTGTTGGAGGCCCGTCTTTTCGGCAGGGATGCCGAAATCCAGCGTCCAGGGATGGCAAACTCTGGGCCACGACAGATGCCCCTGCAACCGCGAACATGAAGCTATGCTATGGGAATGCTACCTGAATCAAGCACTTACACAACCTACTGATTACCGTCCATGGCCTGGTTTTCGGCATCCCTGCCGAAATGACGGCTTTTGTCGGCTTGGCTGGACTTGTGTATAACGATGAGAGCTCAAGCTTGGGAACCTCTGCTTTTCGAGTTCTAGCTTGCCGTATTTAGGGAAGCAGGAGCTTCAAAGACTGCATACCCAAGCCGGAGCTTGGAAACGAGCCAACCTCTTCGGTGATTTGAATTACCGGGATGCCATCCAATGATTTCATGCACCATCTGCCGCCGACGCTGTATTGTGCCTTCATGCAAAGATGAGCGGCGACCAATTAGAATAAGGCCAAGAACATTGCCGTTGATATTTGCCAAGCCAAGTCCGCTCTCTGTTCGTTGGCCTGCAGCATAGCTCTGGTTCGCAAGTAACCATGAACGCCAGTCTTGAATCTGCCGGATTGCGTGATTCAAACACTGCGTCTGATTTAATGAAAATCTTCGCAAATGCATAATATTTATCTAGTAACTATTTGATGTCGAAAACGCTGTATTTGATGTTGAAAACGCTGTAAAGGTCAGCCCCTGAAACTATCCTTCCGATGCCTGATTTCAGCGAACACCCGCCAGTCCGTCACGTCTTCCAGCCCCAAACGTCGGCGGATTTCCGGGCTATGCGGACGCAAAAACGGGTTGGTGGCCAACTCATCCCCCAATAGTGACGGAATCGTCGGCAGACCCTGTTGGCGCAAATTTGTCACACGGACCATGCGCTCCTGCAAGGCTTGGTTTTCAGGCTCGATTTCCAAGGCAAAACGCCCGTTGGCCTGAGTATATTCATGGGCGCAGTAAATGCGCGTTGACGGGGGCAATGCGCGGATTTTCTCCAGCGAAGCCCACATCTCCTCGGCGTGGCCTTCAAACAACCTACCGCATCCCAAGCCGAACAGGGTGTCTCCCAAAAACAGCGCACTTTCCCCGGCAAACCAAAACGCGATGTGTCCGCTGGTATGGCCCGGCACATCCAGCACTTTCGCCTCTGCATGGCCTAGGCCAATAATATCGCCTTCGGAGACTTCCACATCAATGCCAGGGATACGCTCTTTGTCCCTGGCCATGGCAACAATGGCACAACCGGTTTTACTTTTCAATTCAATATTGCCCCCAACATGGTCGCCATGGTGGTGGGTATTGAGGATATGGGTCAGCGTCCAACCCTTTTCGTCCAAAGCCCGTAAAACCGGCTCCGCCAAGGCCGGGTCGATGGCGGCCGTCGCCCAGCCGTTGGGTTCATGGATTAGGTAAATATAGTTGTCTTGCAGGACGGGGATTTGCAGGATTTCGAGCATTGTGGATTCCTTAAAGACCGACTCGGTTCAAGACCGAGTCGGTCGGTGGCGATTCCTAATCAGGACAACTTAAGCTCGCTTGGTAGGCTTCTTGCGTTGGCTTTCATCGGGAAGGATGATGTTAAGTTCGAGTATTTCCCGCTTATCATCCTGCTCCATGGTCACCGATATGGCATCTTGATCGACATCTACATATTTGCGTATCACTTCCAAAAGCTCCTGTTGCAACATGGGCAGATAATCCGGCTTGTTGCGCTCGGAACGCTCGTGCGCCACGAGGATTTGCAAGCGTTCCTTGGCGATGGCAGCGGTCGATGGGCGTGTATTGCGAAAATAGTCTAGGAGTCCCATGCTAACCCCCGAACAACCTGCCAAAGAGGCTCTTTTTTTCAAGCTCAATGAAACGATGAGTCACATCCTCCCCCAAGTATCGGCGGACTACGTCTGAAAAAGCCTGCCCAGCATCGCTCTTTTCGTCAAGAATCACGGGGATGCCGGAGTTAGATGCGTTAAGCACCGCCTTCGACTCCGGTATGACACCAAGCAAATGCAAGGAAAGAATATCCTGTACATCCTCCACGCTGAGCATCTCGCCCAACTTAACCCGATGGGGCGAATAGCGGGTTAGCAACAGATACTCCTTGATTGGCTCCTCACCCCGTTCGGCCCGCCGTGATTTGCTGGCCAAAATACCCAACATCCGGTCGGAGTCACGGACAGAGGAAACTTCCGGGTTGGTCACGACAATCGCATCATCGGCATAATACATGGCCAACATGGCCCCTCGTTCAATGCCGGCGGGAGAATCGCACACGATGTAATCGAAATCCTTGGACAAGTCGCCCAACACCTTGCCCACGCCCTCCGATGTAAGCGAGTCTTTGTCGCGGGTTTGCGAGGCCGGAAGGATAAACAACTTGTCGCAGCGTTTGTCTTTTATCAAGGCTTGGTTTAACGCAGCCTCTCCATTGATGACATTGACGAAGTCATAAACCACACGGCGTTCACATCCCATGATCAAATCAAGATTGCGAAGACCCACGTCGAAGTCAATGACAGCCGTGCGATATCCCTTAAGCGCCAATCCCATGGAAATCGCCGCGCTGGTAGTAGTTTTTCCGACGCCGCCTTTTCCAGAAGTTACAACAATGATTCGTGCCACTAACTCTCCTCCAATTGGTATGAAGCGTCTAAATTCTTTCGATAATTAAAGACTGGTCCTGTAAATAAATCTGCACCGGGACACCCCGGAGGGAATCGTCTATGTTTTCGCTAATCCTATAGTGGCCGCCTACGGCCACCAGCTCTGCCTGCAAGTCCTGGCAGAAAATACGGCAATCAAGATTACCCTGCACGCCCGCCAGTGCACGCCCGCGAAGAGTGCCATAAACATGGATATTGCCGTCGGCCATGATTTCAGCGCCCGCGCTGACTTGGGACATCACCACCAAATCCCCACCGGGTACATAAATGCGCTGTCCTGAACGGACCGGCTGCTCGACGATTCTAGAATGCACCTCTTCAGGCAGCACTTTTGGTTTGGTTGGGGTCGCTTGAGGCTGTTGCGGCGGCTCTTGACGTGCAAGGGTCAAAGACGAAAGACCAGCCGCCTGAGCCGCTTGGTGGTGTTTTTCAAAACCGCCACAGAACCCCACGGGAACCAAGCCACAATTTCGCATTGCCCTAACTAAAGCTACGAAGTCGATTTCCGCATTGGGATCGACAAGATTGTGCAAATCAATCGCCATGGGCGCATTGCGAAAAAAATCCGGTGCTTGGCTGACCTTCAACCGAAGTTGTGAAGATAACTTCCCCACATCGCTGGTCAAAAGCTTCAGTACAGGCAGGTTGACGGCACCGCTTTTTATTTCAAATGTCTGGGAAAACTCGACGGACTCACTGTGGGTGACTGGCATTTCGTACTTTCGGACAGTAATAGTTGAAAAATTATATCACATCGAAATCATAGTACTTTCCTCAAATGCAACAGGGTGAACAACCCCATTGGCGGAAGAGAGTGGCGCGACACTTCTTGAAGATGAGTGTGTGAGAGGACTTCTTCCACCGGCATGTCGGGCCGCCAGCCTAATTTATTGGATAAAGGCGCCAGCAATCTTTCCACGCCCCGACGGACACCTTTTTCCGATGCAAAGTGGTTCACGATGATCACATCCCCGCCTGGTCTGCAAACTCGTTCGATCTCCCGGATGACCTTTTCAGGTTCGGGCACCACGGACATCACATAAGCCGCCACCACCGCATCAAAACTATTATCGGCAAATTGCAGCTTGCGCGCGTCCATGATGGTCAATTGCGTAACGTTGCCTAAGCGCTTGCGGTGAACTCTTTTTTTCGCCCTGTCCAACATATGTGGGGAAATGTCAATACCATGCACCTGATGCTCATGCCGATAGTAAGGAAGGCCGATACCGGTGCCTACACCCACTTCCAAAATCTTGCCGGGGCTATGGTTGGTTACACCGGCAGCCATGGAACGTCCACGAAAACTCAACAGCCAACCAAAAGTGTGGTCATAAACTGGAGCATAGCGTGCATACGATTCTAAAATGGATTCTAGCTGCATTTTTCCTAACCTTTAGGGATGACATCCCTTTACAGGGAGATTGTTGTTATTGGTATGTGTCTCACTTGGAGCGCTTGACAATATTAATGCCCTTGAGCAAGTTCAGCGCCTCGTTAAGCGGAAAGTCCTGCATCGCCAAAGCATCTTCGGGCTTTTCATCAGATTTCTGTTCGCCCTTCTTGGTAGACTTTTCGTTGTTCAAGTGATTCGCCAAGTCGGATTCCTTTATTGGGCCAAATTCGGATTGCGACAAGGCTTCCAATTTAACCTTCGAAATCGGCACATCCGGGGTGATGCCTTCAGCCTGGATGGAACGGCCCGATGGTGTGTAGTAACGCGCCGTGGTCAACTTCACTGCCCCCCCATTACTCGTCGGCAGGATAGTCTGGACCGAACCCTTGCCAAAGGTTTTTTCACCCATGATTATCGCTCGCTTTTGGTCCTGTAATGCCCCTGCCACAATTTCGGAAGCAGAGGCCGAACCAGAGTTAATCAACACCACTATGGGGGCATCTTTTAGAATGTCGCCTGGCGTGGCGTTAAATGTCATCTTTGAGTCTTCGATGCGTCCATCAGTGTAAACAATCTTACCGCTATCCAAAAAAGCGTCGCTGACTGACACTGCAGCGTTCAACACGCCGCCCGGGTTGTTCCGCAAGTCTAGCACCAAGCCTTTCAGTTCGCCGTTTTTCTTCAGTTCGTTGATCGCATCAACCATGCTTTCACCGGTCTTGGCCTGGAAACTAGTGATGCGCACATAGCCATAGCCATCTTCAAGCAACCGGCTTTTAACGCTTTTGACCTTGATGATATCGCGGACAATCTTAATTTTCAGCGGTTGTTCGACCCCTTCACGCACGACGGTCAGTGAAATTACGCTTCCCGGCTCGCCACGCATGGTCTTGACTGCGTCGTTTAGGCTCATTCCCTTAACCGGCTTGTCGTCCAGACGGATGATGAGGTCGCCCGCTTTGACACCGGCCTTTTGCGCCGGCGTGTCATCAATCGGGGAAATGACCTTAATAAAGCCATTTTCCATGCCAACCTCTATTCCCAAACCACCGAACTGCCCGGTAGTGCCGACTTTCAATTCATTGTATTGCTCTTGGTCGAGGTAGGAGGAATGGGGGTCAAGCCCTGACAACATGCCACGTATGGCATCTTCAAGCAACTTGCTATCAGGCACAGGTTCCACATAATCTTGGCGAATACGCCCGTAAACCTCGGAGAAGGTTTTCAACCCTTCGTAGGGAATAGTGTTCGACTCCGAAGCCTCGCGTTCGGCGTAAACATTGCCGCCGACAACAATCAGGCCACCCAATGCGGCCCCCAAGGCAACTAGGAGAAGATTTTTTTGATTTAACATGTGTTTTCTGTCACTCAGAAATTAAAATTTAACCGCCCAACGGGTTTAGGACAATGCCCGTTCTAAAGTATAATCAGTGGGCGAACTCAAGTGACTTGTCAGTTGGAGGAGATCGAGAAACAATTTGTTCCGCATCCACACCGAATTCTGTAAGTTCATGTTTGCCATTGTAACGGTTTTTGCCTTGTTCGTCGCGTACTCTAGCGCCAATGTCCGCAGCAATTGTCATTTTGGCAAAAGACCGTAGGTCGGGTTAGGCGTAACATCAGTTATTTATACACAAGACAAAACAGGCCATGCATTCCAATCGCACATTAAGCACCTCGCAAACTACCAAGAAAACTATCGAAGGCAAATGAATGGAAATTGATCGGACCTTACAATTCGTTAACAACCACATGATGCTAAGCAGCGGTCACTTCGTTGTGACTGTGCTGCTGATTCATGATCTGTTCGACACATTAACCCGCAAATATAAATTAGCAACGCCCGCCCGTGCTGTCGAACTCCTCAATCAAGATGGAACCATCACAATTGATGTGCGTGAACCCAACGAATATTCCAAGGGGCATATTGAAGGGGCAATGCACATCACGCTAGGCAGGCTAAAGGAAAAACTCTATGAACTTGAATCGTTCAAGAACAGTCCAATTGTTGTCTATTGCCAGCAGGGAACCCGGTCAAAGGAAGCTTGCAAGCAACTGGTCAAGGAAGGTTACAACCAAGTCTACCATCTGGATGGTGGAGTACTGGCTTGGCAAGATCAAAAGCTTCCTTTAGTAAAAAAGAATAAAAAGTAACCCACACTCGAGAACGAAAAATGGCAGAAGAAACTCAGGAAAAACAATTCGTCATCCAAAAGTTATATCTTAAGGATGTTTCTTTCGAAACCCCCAATTCACCGGTGATTTTCACCCAACAATGGGAACCCAAAGTAGAGTTCAATCTGGCAAGCAATGCCCAAGCCTTGGAGAATGGGCTTTTTGAAGTCGGACTGACAGTCACCGTTACCGTAAAACTGGAGGAAAAGACTGCCTACCTGGCAGAATTGACGCAAGCGGGCGTCTTCACCGTCACTGGATTCCCAGAAGAAGAATTGGCGGCGATGATAGGAAGCTATTGCCCCACCATACTTTTCCCTTATGCCCGCGAAGCAGTGTCCGATTTAGTCATCAAAGGAGGCTTCCCTCCCTTGCTGCTGGCACCTGTAAACTTTGACGCGCTCTACATGCAGCATTTGCAACAGCAAACCAATCAAGGCCCACATACCATAAATTAAACATCTTAACGTTTGCCTTGGCACATGCCTCAATCAGTTGCTGTGATCGGAGCGGGTTCTTGGGGCACGGCCTTGGCTGTGTTATTGGCTCGCAACGGACACCCGGTGAACCTATGGGCGCGCGATGCCGGTCATATCGCCAATCTAAGCAAGGACCGTTGCAACCAGCGTTACCTGCCCGGAGCCTATTTTCCAGGCAATCTGGCCGTCACTTCCGACCTGGATTGCGCAGTCAAGGATAGCTCCATTCTTCTCATCGTCGTTCCCAGCCACGCCTTTCGTGATTTGTTGCACAAGCTGCGCCATAAGTCTGGTTCCCTGCAAATCGCTTGGGCTACCAAGGGTCTGGAGTGTCAAAGCGGGAAGATGTTGCATGAGGTCGTGGAAGAAATACTTGGCCCTGACACCCCGGCGGCAGTGCTTTCAGGTCCCACCTTTGCTGGTGAGGTTGCCGCCAACCAACCTACTGCGATTACCGTTGGATCAAAAAACCGGGTTTTTGCAGAGATTGTGGCGGGGCTTTTGCGCAACCCTCACTTTCGCGCCTACACCACCGATGACATGATCGGTGTCCAACTAGGCGGGGCCACCAAGAATGTCCTTGCCATTGCGGCAGGCATGGCCGACGGATTGGGTTTCGCCGCCAATGCCAGGGCTGCACTGATTACACGCGGTCTGGCCGAAATGATGCGCTTAGGGCTGGCAATGGGCGGCAAGCCGGAAACGCTGATGGGCTTGGCCGGTGTGGGTGATTTGATCTTGACCTGCACCGACAACCAATCGCGCAACCGCCGATTTGGCTTGGGAATGGGAAAAGGCTTGCCTAGGGAAGAAGTGGCCACCCAAATCGGCCAAGAAATCGAAGGGGTTCTGACTGCTGGCATCATCCATCGTTTGGCGAAAACACATCATGTAGACATGCCGATTACCGAACAGGTTTATCTGATCCTCAATGAAGGGCTTTCGCCAATGGAGGCCGTGCGCAACCTGCTGCTACGGGAACCGAAGCAGGAAGCCGGGGATTAACCAGAAATTCTCATTTTGAACAAAACCGGGCGGGTTTGGAACCCGCCACTACGAATTGACATTCCGTCAAAACCCCATGCCCGACCCCCACACTCCAAAACAAGGCACTTATTTAGGCTTCGACTACGGCGAAAAGCACATCGGTGTAGCCGTGGGACAAAGATTGACATGCACCAGTAACGGTCTGGCGACGATTCCGACATTGGGCAAACTGGCACGATGGGAGGCTATAGGCAGGCTAGTCGATGCTTGGCAACCCTGCGGGTTGGTTGTCGGGCTGTCTTACCAAGAAGATGGCACAGAAAACCCTATCACCCCACAAATTCTTAAATTTTCACGCCAACTTGAAGGCCGTTTCCGCTTGCCGGTTTATACTATGGACGAAACCCTATCCACCGTCGAATCCAAAAGTCTGTTTTATCAGAGTCGGGCCAAGCATTCGACAGGCTTTGCCACGGTGCGGGACATTCTGGCCGCCCAGTTGATCTTACAGAGTTGGCTGGAACATATTGCACAACAGGAAAGGCAAAAAAATGGTTGACTTCCAATTGAGCGTTGAAAAAATGTTAGACCGGTTGCATACCGGGCTGGTGGCCGAAATCACCCGGCGCGAACTGCACGATCCGTTAATGATTGGCATTCACACGGGTGGCGGATGGATAGCCGAAAAACTCCACAGTAGGCTCGGTTTGCATGATCCTTTGGGGTTGCTAAACATTTCGTTTTACCGCGACGACTTTTCCCAGATAGGAATCCATCCGCGGGTCTTGCCGAGCAACCTTCCGTTTCGAGTGGAGGGGCGCGACATTATCCTGATCGACGATGTGCTCTATACCGGTAGGACAATACGAGCGGCTTTGAACGAGATTTTCGATTACGGACGTCCGGCACAGATCGTGTTGGGGGTTTTAATCGAGCGGGACGGCAGACAAATTCCTGTGCAGGCCGATTGCATAGGCGGCAGGATAGACCTCGGGCCGGATGAAAAAATAAAATTGTCCGGGCCAGACCCTTTGGCATTAAGCATTCATTGCTCGTAAACTAAGGTAGGAATGACGTGAACAAATCCATTCAATTCGACGCGGCAGGGAGGTTGCGGCATTTCCTGACTATTGACGGATTGAACCGCAAGTTGCTGGTGCGCATCATGGATGTCGCCGAATCCTTCAGCAGCGTAACCGAACAGCAGGTGAAAAAAGTGCCTTTGTTGCGCGGCAAGACCATTGTGAACCTCTTTTTTGAAAATAGCACCCGTACCCGCAATACCTTTGAATTGGCGGCCAAGCGCTTATCGGCCGACGTGCTTAACGTCAACATTGCCAACTCGGCCACATCCAAAGGCGAGAGCCTGTTGGACACTATCCGCAACATTGAGGCCATGCATGTGGACATGTTTGTCGTGCGCCATGAGGCCAGCGGTGCGGCCCACTTCATCGCCCGCCATGTAGCGCCTCATATCAGCGTCGTCAATGCGGGTGACGGAAGCCATTCCCATCCTACCCAAGCGATGCTGGACATGTTCACCATACGCCAATGCAAGGGTGACTTTTCCAAGCTCAAGGTGGCTATCGTAGGCGACATCCTCCATTCCCGGGTAGCTCGCTCGGAAATACTCGCCCTGAATACCTTAGGCGCGGCGGAAGTGCGTGTCGTCGCGCCAAAAACCCTATTGCCGGCCGATGTTTCAGGCTTGGGGGTTAACGTTTTCCATGATTTAGACCAAGGTTTATCCGGGGTGGATGTGATTGTCATGTTGCGTTTGCAAAAAGAGCGGATGAGCGGCGCCTTTCTACCTAGCGAACACGAATACTTCACCTACTTCGGCTTGACTGGCGAGCGTTTGGCCAAGGCGAACCCAAACGCCATCGTCATGCATCCAGGCCCGATCAACCGCGGTGTCGAAATCGACTCGCGGGTGGCTGACGGCCCACAATCGGTCATTTTGCAACAAGTAGGCAACGGCATAGCCGTGCGAATGGCGGTGATGTCCATGGTGCTTGGCAGTCACGGTGTGGCGAATGTTGGAGCGGCATCATGATCGGCGAAAAAATAATCATTAGAGGTGGGAGGGTCATCGACCCGGCCAACGGCGTGGATGCATCCGTTTCGGTGTGCATTGCCGATGGTAAAATCGAAGCGGTGGGCGATGTACCCAAAGGATTTGCAGCCAATCAAGAAATTGATGCCCAAGGCCAGATTGTATGCCCTGGTTTTGTCGATTTGTGCGTCCGGCTGCGCGAACCAGGCCAGGAACACAAGGCCACCATCGCCAGCGAAACTGCGGCGGCGGCGGCGGCGGGCGTGACCACATTGTGCTGCCCCCCCGACACTCGCCGCGTCATCGACACGCCGGCACTGGTCAACTTGCTTAGGGAACGGGCAGATGGGGCAGGCAAGGCTAGAGTCATCCCGATTGGAGCACTGACGAGGGGTTTACTGGGCAAGGAACTTTGTTCGATGATGGCGCTGAAGGGAGCGGGTTGTTTTGCCGTTAGCAATGCCTATGCGCCAATGGAAAACCTCTTGGTTCTTCGGCGGGCTTTGGAATATGCGGCAAACTGCGGACTGCTCGTGATCGTTCGCCCCGAAGAGCCTGCGTTGCGCAACCGGGGTTGCGCCCATGACGGCGCGGTCAGTAGCCGGCTGGGCCTGCCGGTCATTCCTTACTCGGCGGAAACCGTCGCCGTGGCCCAGACACTCGTGCTAGCCGAGCAGACCCAGGCGCGGGTCCACTTCGGCCAACTCAGTTGTGCGCGTGCGGTGGCGATGATAGCCGAAGCCCAAAGCCGTGGAGTCAAGGTCAGTGCCGATGTCGCCATCCACCAATTGCACTTGACCGAACACGCAGTGGATGGCTTCGATGCCAATGCCCATGTCAACCCGCCCTTCCGGGCGTTGGCGGATCGTGATGCCTTGCGCGAAGGTTTGGCGGCAGGAATCCTCCAGGCCATTTGTTCCGATCACCAGCCCCACGACCCGAACGCCAAACTGGATGCCTTCCCTGCCACTGAACCCGGCATATCCTCGTTGGAAACCTTGTTGCCGCTCGCCTTACAATTGGTCGAGTCAGGGGTCTTGGATTTATCCAGTGCCATTGCCCGCTTGGCCCACGGCCCCGCTACCATCATGGGCTTGGATGCCGGAACACTCAGTGTCGGGGCAAAAGCGGATATCTGCCTGTTCGATCCTAGCTTGGAATGGACCGCATCGGGGACCGACTGGCTTAGCCGGGGTGTCAACTCGCCGTTTTATGGATCAGCGTTCAAGGGGCGCGTGACCAAGACGCTGCTTGGGGGGCGCGTGGTGCATAGTTTGTGAGTCGCTTTGGGGGTTCCGAGGACAAGCCCGGATGGAGCCGCTTGCTGCGTAATCCGGGGGTATGGAGCCAGCCCGCAGGATGTGCCGACTTTGAGGCTTTCCGTTCCATCCTGACCCGTCA
>QJPH01000275.1 GCA_003242955.1 Candidatus Methylumidiphilus alinenensis | reverse complement strand
TACCAAACCCTGAGGAAATCCACCAGCAGGCGCATCGGCTCGCGGGTTTGGTTTTCTTTCACTTCCACGCATAAACGCATCAGCGGTTCGGCGATTTCGTACAGCGATTCGCGGCCCCGCTGGGCGGATAGCACATAGCCTTTGCCTCGCAGATCCATCAATTGGCTGGAGATGCTTTGCGAGGTGGCGAACAGGCGTTTGGCCAGGTCTTTCACCGGGGCGGGCCGCTCGCGCAGACACAGGTGTTCGACGATTTTGCGTTGCTGCGGCGGCAGCCAGCGGATGCGCTCCTGATAATAAGGCGTCATTTCGTCGATCATCTTCGCAAACGGGATGACCAAGGCGTCAATATTGTCGTCGGTGATGAACTGGGACAGGACGAGGTAAATGCGGTGGTTGCCGCCGGATAAATGGTGCAAGGCGCGGATGCGGGCGCGGCCTAGGGGGCTGCGCAGAAAGGCGGCGGCTTCGCGTTGGCCGTTGAGCTTGGCGATTTTGCCGAGCAATTCGGCGGCTTCTTCGACCGAGAGCGTTTCCAGCGGCTCGGTTTGAAAGAAGCCGAAAAAGACGCTGCTGCGCTTGGCGATGTCGTCCACCAGCCGCTGCGCGGTGGCGACGATGGCGAACACCGGATGTTCTTGGATAAACGCCCGCAATTGCTTTTGACCGGCTGCGCCTAGCCCCTCAAATAGCGCGTCCAGGTTTTCCACCACGACCAGCAAGGTCCGGTTTTGCAGGCGTTGCAGCAGGAAGTTTTCCAGCCAAAGCGTGGCCGCGACGGCATCCCGCTCGTACATAGGCTCTAACGCCGCCTCGCTGTAGTTGCCGGGATGGCGTTTGACCAAAGCGAGGTAAATCCGCCGCAAGAATTCAAGCAAGTTGGTGCTGGTCTCGTCTTCGTTGAGCCAAGCGATATGCAGGCGGTCTTGCAGCGTGGTGTCTTGGCTGAGGCGGTAGACCAGCAGCGTGACCAAATGGGTCTTGCCGGTGCCGCGTGGGCCGACGAAAAGCTGATGATGCTTGTTGCCGGTCATGGCACTCTCGCGTACCCGCTCCACGGCATCGGCCAGCATGGCCTCGCGCTGCACAAAAATGGCTTCAAGATCTTCGGGCGCGGTGCGGCTAGGGGTGAAAACGGATAGGAAGGCGCGGTCATTCATGGTTTTCCAGCCCTCTGGATAACATCCACCAGCGTTTCAGCAGCGGAAAACGGTAGTGATAATGGCCCTGACTATCCCGTGCCAGATAATGGTCTTGCTCGACCAGCCTAAGCAGGCTTATCAGTCGCTCGCGGTCGGCCAGCACGCCGGTGTTTTTCAATTCGGCCAGCAGCTCGTTGACAGGGACAGGCTTAGGCCGCACAGCCACGCCATCGAGTATGCCTAGCACGGCCTGCTCGTTGTCCTTGCCGTAATAATCGGTGATGCGTTTGCGGTAGTGGTGCAGTTCCCAAGGATCGTTCGCGTCCAGCAATTGGCGGTTGAGGACAGCCTCGACTGTCTCCGGCGTTGCGGGTTTCTTGGCAGACTTGAGCGCCTTGGCGAGGTGATGGATATAGAACGGGAAACCATCCGCTGCTTGAGCGAGGGCCTCGGCCAGCGCTTGGGGGTTGTCCGTCGCAATGTTTTCGCCGGCTATCAATTTCGCAGCCAATTCACAGGCCGCGCCGGGTGCCATCGCCGGGACTTCGAGGGGGAAGGCATCGTTCAGCGGCGAATTGGTATAGTCGTTCAGGCTGCGGATGACATGGTGGAAGCCGATGGAGCCGGTCAAGATCATGCGCAGCCCGCCCAGTTCTTGGCGTAGCGCCCGTAGCGTGTCCAGCACGGCCATGGCACTGGCTTGGCTTTCACGCTTGCTGATGTTGTCGAGCATGAACGGCACTTCGTCCCATAACAAAACAATCCGCTCGTTGTCCTTTTCCCGCGCTTCGACCAGATCTTCCAAAGACTTGGTCAGAATGTCTTGCCAGGGCGCTTGCTTGTCAAAAGCAGGCAATTTGAGGATGCCTTTAATTTCAGTGCCTCCCAAGCTTTTGAGAAGCTCTTGGGCTCGGCGGGCCATGCGCTGACGCTGCGACAGAAAGCCTTCGACCTCCCGGTAAACGCCGAGCGCGAACTCCAAGGCCGTGTGGTGTTTTTCCAAATCTTGGAAGATCGGCACCCAGCCGCTACGAGGCTCGGCGCAGAGTTTTTTGATGATGGTCGTCTTGCCAATGCGTCGCTCGGCGTTCATGCGGATGGATTGCTGGTCTAAGGTGTCCCAGATTTGCTCGATAAGCTCGTCACGGCCTACCACCTCGCCAGAATCGATTTGACCGCCTGGATTTGCTTTCATAATGTCTTTCTGCTGTTGAGAATGAAAGAATTATATATACAAATTATGACGTACGTCAATATTGACGTGAATCAAATCATAAAACTGTTTCAAAGGACTTTTCAAGTAAAGGCGCAATCTCTACCGCCAGCCGTAGGGTGTCGAGGTAATCGAGCACCACCCGTGCACTCTTGCCCAAGGCGATGGCTTGCAGGAGCGGCAGACTTCGGGCAGCAGGAATGGACTGTCGCAGCGATTCCAGATTTTCGTCGTTCAGGCGGCTGGGGGGTTCGGTGACCAGCGATACCGTGATCTCGACCAACGACCCCTTGCCACCGGGAGGCGCCAATACCAGAGCGACACCAAAGGCATCGAAAATCGGACGGGGACTTCGCAACGGTTCTGGGTAATCGGTGTCATAGGCAATCAGTACGCTACGGGTGTTATCTACCACCACCGAAGTCACGGTCTCCAGCAGTCCGGTGCCGAAACTGGCATCGAAACCACATAACACGCTCGCAGGAAGCATGGCACCGGTAGCAATGCCCCAGTAGCCGGCGGGTGCATTGTGTACGGAATTATGAAAGCGGGTCGGTGATATCCGGCGGTCGACGGAAGCCAGCGTTTCGCAGATAGCGTGACAATTGTAACCGTCACCGCCGGATGAAGAAAACACCGTCGGCAGTGTAGAAGGGTCGAGTCCGGCTGCGACGATTGCCTCCTGGCCGATGGCCAGTGCGAGTTTGACCGCCTTGCCGGCACGCCGCCGCTCCGCCGGGGGCAGTGCAGTGGATGGCGGTAGCACGGTGGCCTGCGGCACATAGCCAGACTGTCCGGCGAGAATGGCTTGCCCGGTCAACCAGTTGGTAAATCCCGGACCCAGCAGCCCGATGCCTTCCAGGCTGACGGTCAGTTGGCGCGTGGGCAAGATAGCCTCAGTTGGCACGGCCGAAAACTAGGCTACAGTTGCTACCGCCGAAACCGAATGAGTTGCTAAGCACGCGGGAAATACGCCGTTGTCTCTTGTCCAGTAGATAGTTGATGTCTAGGTCTGGGTCTAGGCTGCGGGTATTCACGCTACCGGGCAGCAAACCCTGCTGCAAACTCAGCGCACAGATAACCGCCTCGATTCCGCCGGCTGCTCCTAGTGTATGCCCTGTGGCACCCTTGGTGGAATTGCATGGGGTATCGCCGCCGAACAGCGCAAAAACAGCCATACCTTCCGCCGCATCATTGCTCGGCGTAGCCGTGCCATGTAAGTTGATGTAATCGATATCTTCAGATGCAAGACCGGCGATGGACAATGCCGCTTGCATCGCCAAAAGGGCACCAAGTCCTTCTGGGTGCGGGGAAGACATGTGGTAAGCATCACTGGATTCGCCGATTCCAAGGAGCAGGATTGCATCACTGTCTAGGTTTTCAGGCGGGCGCGTCAGAAGGCCAAATGCCGCCGCCTCGCCAATGGAGATACCGTCGCGTTCGGCATCGAATGGCCGGCAAGGCTGATTGGATAGCAATTCGAGAGAGTTGAAACCATATAACGTTGTCAAGCATAACGAATCGATGCCGCCCACCACGGCAGCGTCAATCAGTCCGGCTTCGATCATACGGCGTGCCGAGCCAAATACCTTGGCACTGGAAGAACAAGCGGAAGAAGCCGCCACCGCAGGACCGGCCAAGCGAAAAAAGCGCCGCGTAAAGTCAGCTACGGAGAATTGGTTGTGAGTCCCGTGATAGACGAAGTCGGCAGGCAAGGCACCCGTGGCAATATCGCGCCGCCGGTAAGCAAGCTCGGTTTGAAGAATGCCAGCCGTGCTGGTACCCAAGAAAACGCCCACGCGATGTCGGCCAAAACGCGCCGCAGCCTCTTCCACTGCTGCTGCGAAGCCGTCCTGCGCCAAGCCCATCTGGGCGAGACGATTATTACGGCAATCGAATTCGCGCAAGCCGGGGGGCATCCGCACATCGTCAATACCCTGTACTTCACCGATCCAGGTATCAAGATCGACGGTTTCGAAGTGGCAACGACGCAAACCGCTACGCTGGTGGCAGAGAGCATCCAGAGTCTGACCAAGCCCAAGGCCAATGCAGCTAGTCGCAGTAAAATTTGAAAAAAGAAGGGGATTCACTGCAATAAGTCGGCCTTGGTCGCTTTCTCAGGTTGGATGGACAAATATTTACGAAATAGGTATCTGCGTCCATTGTGTTTTACATTTATTTATATTATAACGTTTTTATATGGGCTTACGAGCCCATTATACTTTCTATGCAGTAAATATTGTTACGCCGGTTCAGGAATGTAGGCGGCGAAGAAGGAGATCGGCAATGAATTATGAGCAAAGTGAAAACGTACTTACAAAACAGTTTCAAGATATCAACAGCCAAAAATACGCAAAAACCCGAAAAATTAACCGAAGGAATGAAGTCATGAGAACTTGCTCGATGCTAGGTTTGATGATTGTAGCGTTCGGCTTAAGCGGGTGTATGATCGTTGATTCGCCAATAAAAGGCATTCTTGGCACAGAGGTTATCTGGGGTGACATGGCGACAGGGAAAAATGTTTCTGACTCCTCATCGAAAGAGGGCAAGGCATGCGCTCAGTCCATCTTGGGCTTGCTGGCGCGAGGCGATGCAAGCGTTCGTAAGGCAAAAGAAAATGGCAATATCACAGAGGTTACGTCAGTGGACCACTCGGCGAGGAATTTGTTAAATATTGTTGGCGAATGGTGCACAATAGTGAAAGGCCATTAGTTAGGGCAATTCCGAATTGACTTACCCTGCCCCCCTTGGCAAAAGGGGGTTGCCATGAAAGCACGGTGTCCATTAGTCTGCTGATAATTAACATGCCAATCGCATCGCAATGCAAAGGGAGGGATGACCGCACGGAACTATTCCCGCCAGAGATTTTGCCTCTGATTGACGATGCCTTTGTCCTCTCTTGTGATCTCCTTGAAGAGTACATTGCCCGTTTGGCACTTGTGGTATTCAAATCCACAGGACTCAAAGAAGCGTGCCAAGAGGCGGGTGGGGTCACTCTGGACCAAGCGATTGCTCATGCTGGACTCCTCGCAACGGTGGCACGAGTGCCTACGGCATGGATTTTTGCGATGCTCGCCTCGCGGGGCTGGTTGGACGGCATCGTAAGCACCGATGGCGAGACGCGCTATCGACTTGAAAGTCCCTTGCCAGCCCTTGATCCGATTGAGATTTTGCAGTCCCAGGCGGTACACGATCCCAGATGCATGCCTTCCTATGCGATCATGGCTCTAGCGGCTGAACAATATCCTGCGGTTCTGAGTGGACAGACCAGCGGTGAGCAGGCTCTGTTCGGAGCCGATGGTATCAGTGCTTGGGTGAAATATTTCTCGAACGGTAACCCACTTTATGCCATCAGCAACCTATTGGGTGCAATCGCGGCAGAGCAGGCTCTTCCAGAAGGCGCTGTCTCCATTCTCGAAATCGGCGGAGGCTTGGGCAGTGGGGCGGAAGCGCTGCTTGACCGGCTTGCCGCCGCCGGGTGTGCAACGCAGGTTTCCTCTTACTGTTTTACTGAGATTTCAGCCCTTTTCCTTAAGCGCGCCCAGCGAAACTTGATGGCACGTTACCCTGGGTATCCGCTCGCCTTCGCGCCGCTTGACATTGACCGCTCTTTTGCCGATACAGGCATCAAGCCAGGTAGTTATTCGCTCGTCTATGGCGTCAATGTGTTACATGTCGCCCATGACCTTGCCGCCACGCTGCATGAACTCAGGAAAACGCTAAAGGCAGGGGGAGTGCTGGTGATGTCCGAATGCGTAAGACCTTTTACGGGAATTCCGCTACACTTGGAGTTTGTATTTAATTTGCTGAGCGCGTTCCGCGAACCTTTGCAGGTATCAGATTGGCGTCCGAATGGGGGCTTCTTGACACCAGAACAATGGATTGCGGCTTTGGAGTGCAACGGCTTTGAGGATGTCCGTGTCTATCCGGATATCCCTAAGATTCGCATTGCTTATCCCGCTTTTGTAGCGGCTGCAATTATCGCTAAGAAAGCGTGATGGCGACCATCGTCATTCCCTCCGGCGGGGCCTATTTCGAGGGGCATTTTCCGGAGCGACCGATTCTCTCCGGTGTCTTAGAGCTTGAACTGGTCATTAAGACCCTGGCGCGAGAAGCCCTACGTCCGGTGATCCTTCGGGGGCTTGCATTCGTTCGACTGCGCCAACTCGTGCTACCCGGTGATCGCCTTGCGCTTACCACGCGAGAACTCGCCGACGGACACCTGCGTTTCGACTTGAGGCGCGAGGGCGTACTCGTCACTAACGGCGAGTTTATTCTCGGCCCCCCCCATAAGCCTTACCAGATGCCGGTGTCTCTTGCTGAATTTGCTTTCCCCATGCCAGCGCCGTCGCTCGACGCGCTCCTGCCGCAACGCCCCCCCATGCGTTTGGTGACGGCAATTTTAAACGCGACAGAGGACGGCATCCTCTGTTCGGCATGCATTCCTGCAAAATGCCCACTCGTTTTCGGTGACAGCGCCCCAGCACTAGCCGGACTGGAGGTTGCGGCACAGGCAGCAGCAGCCTGGGAGGCGATTCGCCGCTGGCGCGAAGCGGGCACCGCGACACCGCGCATCGGCTACCTCGTCGCCCTGCGAGATGTCGTTCTCTTTGCCGAGCGTCTGCCTATCGACCAATCCCTCTTGACTGCCGTGCGTATCGAAGCCACAGCACCTCCGCTTACCCATTACCGAGTCGAAGTATCGTTGGGGGGCTTGCCAATTGTGATCGGAACCATCGCCACATTCCTGGCGGCAGAAGGTGGCAACTGACCAATTTTTTTGTAAGCGTTCACCTCCCCTGCCTTTTCCTGGGAGCGCGGCCATCTTGGCCGCCAATTCAGCAGGCGAGACGCCCGCGCTCCCAGGGGGAGTGAACGCTTACATTTTTTTGCGATTGCAACGCCGTTACCCCTTATAATTATCGCCTCACCTACCCGCAAAAGAACTAAGGAGTCTCTAGATGCCGCAACAGTCTTCTCAGGAGCATGAAGTCGCAGAGCTAATCACGCAATCCCTCAACCTAGACACCGATCCGAATGCCATCGATCCGGCGCAACCGCTGTACCGGGAAGGATTGGGCTTGGATTCAATCGATTTGCTCGAGTTGTCCCTAGTCATTTCTAAGAAATATGGCTTCCAGATCAAATCCGACGACCCGGAGAATGTTAGTGTCTTCTCGTCGCTTGGAGACTTGGCGCGAACCATCAAGAACCGCCGCACGAAATAGCTACCGTGTACCTTTCATGCCTAGCTCGGTCTGAAGCTACAGAACACTGCCATTAAGTTAAGGTATTGCCGTGCCAGTTACCCCCTCTCCCCAACCCCTCCCCCCGAGGGGGGAGGGGCTTTTCTCCCCTCTCCCTTGCAGGGAGATGGGCCGGGGGAGAGGGTCTTTTAGCTTAACTTAATGGCAGTGAGGCGACAGAATGAAACAAGATTGGCAAAGCCAGACGGAAAGAGGAACCAGCTTTTGGCTACGGACTATCGTCTGGCTTGCGCTTAATTTCAGCAGGGGGTTAGCTCGAGCCCTGCTCTACCCGATCAGTGCCTTTTTTCTATTACTCGCAGAACGGCCACGCCAGGCATCTTGTAATTATCTGACGAGGATCAAAGAAAAGCCCACCGGCTGGCTGGATGCCTTCCATCATTACCACACCTTCGCCCAAACTATCCTAGACCGCGTTTTTGTGTTTGCCGGTCGAGCCGATTTTCTCGATCTCAACGTGCAGGGCTTCGATTTGTTGGAATCCCAAATGGACAAGGGGGAAGGATGTCTTCTGCTGGGTGCGCACGTTGGCAGTTTCGAAATGCTCAGGGGACTCGGGGTCATTCGTCGGCATCTGCCTATCAAAGCCTTGGTGAACCAAGAGAACTCCCCAATTATCCGCACACTATTCGAGTGCCTGAATCCTGATCTGGCGGCCAAGGTGATTAACATCGGTACCGCGGACTCCCTTGTTGGTATCGACCAACACGTTGGTCAGGGCGGCATGTTGGCAATTCTTGGCGACCGCGATGTCCATGGCGGGAAGCGAGTGTCATGCGATTTTCTTGGCGACCCTGCATACTTTCCCACTGCACCGGTACTACTGGCCCATCTGCTCAAAGTCCCAGTCATCCTTTTCTATTGTCTACACCGAGGCCCTGGACGCTACGAGATCAGCTTTGAGCGATTTGCCGAACGGATCGAATTGCCCAGGCAAAACCGTGATGCTGCTGTCCGTGAATGGATCAAACGCTATGTCGCCAGACTGGAGCAGCATTGTCAATTAGCACCCTACAACTGGTTCAACTTTTATGACTTCTGGGATCAGGGGGATTAACATGGTTTGCAAAAAAAAGGATGCCTGGCAGATACTGCGCCAAGTTTTAGTCACCGCTTATGAATACCTTGTACTGTATTTTGGGCTGGGGTTTCTGGCTATCCTATGCCTCGCATGGTCGGTCTTCGCAATATTTTTGCACCGGTTGCTGCCCGAACGCTGGGGACGTCCGTTGGGCCGGGTCGGCATCATGGTGGGCTTCCGCCTCTATATAGCCAGTCTTGCGCTAACGGGTGGCTTCCGTTTCGACCTGTGCGCACTCGATAGCCTCCGTGACCAAGGGCCGCTGATTATCGCACCCAACCACCCCAGTCTGCTGGATGCCGTCATGATCCTCTCGCGACTACCAAACGTAGCCTGCATTCTAAAGGCCGCGCTGATGGACAACGTCCTGTTTGGTGCCGGATCACGCCTGGCACGCTACATCCGCAACGACTCCCCGCGTGGCATGATCAGGGAATCGGTCGCAGACTTGCGGCGCGGTAGCCAGTTGCTGCTTTTTCCCGAAGGAACCCGAACTACGCGTAAGCCTGTCAACGCCTTCAAGGGCGGCATCGGACTCATCGCCTCGCGTGCCGGTGTGCCTATCCAAACTGTGTTCATCGAAACCGATTCGGGCTTCCTTGGCAAAACCTGGCCGCTATTTCGGCGTGCGGCGCTGCCGATCAACTATCGCATGCGGCTGGGACGGCGCTTCGATCCGCCTGACAATGTTCAGATGTTCATGTCCGAACTCGAACGCTACTTCGATGTCTGCCTCACGCTGCTACCGACGGAGACAATGCCTCCGCCCGCCACCGCCACTGACGAATCACGATCCGCCTGAATGCATTTCACCCCCTCATGAACAAAAGTATCGTCCCCTTATCCACCACACACATCGTCCTGATTCCCAGCTACAACCCCGGCTGTAAGGTTTATGAGACCGTTGCCGATGCGAGGCGCTACTGGAACCCGGTATGGGTGGTGGTGGACGGCAGCACGGATGGCACAGCTATAAAATTGTTGGCAATGGCTAGGGATGACTTGGGTCTAAAGGTAATCGTGCTACCCCGCAATCAAGGCAAAGGGGCAGCAGTGCTGCACGGACTCGATCTGGCCGCAAAGCAGGGTTACACCCACGCGCTCACCTTGGATTCGGACGGACAGCATCCGGCGGACAGGATTCCAGACTTCATGGCCGCATCACTGTGTGCCCCCATGGCTATGGTGCTTGGCATTCCCGTGTTTGACACCAGTGCTCCATGGCTGCGGATCCAAGGGAGAAAAATCTCCAACGGATGGGCTAACTTGGAAACCTTGTGGTCAGGGATCGGCGACTCGTTGTTCGGCTTCCGCGTCTACCCAATAGAGCCTCTGCGCCAGATAATGCAGCACCAACGCTGGATGCGTCGGTTTGATTTTGATGCGGAAGCCGTCGTGCGCCTGTGCTGGCGAGGGGTCAAACCGATCAACCTACCTGCTCCAGTCAAATACTTCAGTCCAGAGGAAGGCGGAGTCTCCCACTTCAACTACTGGCGAGACAACGTTCTTCTCACTTGGATGCACACCCGTTTGTTTATCGGCTTTGTGCTGCGTCTGCCGTTAATTGTTTCCCGCAGTTGACGATGACTTTGAACAAACATTCACGAATTGACATGGATCGAATCCTCAAACTTCGCTTAGTGGTAGCCCGAAATGGATTCTGCCCGATAGTGGAACACCGGGGGCTTGCTAGGGCCAAAAGGCGCACTGTTAATGAGTAGGGGCTTTCCTCAAACCCATTGCTTTGCCCAGGCCGGTGTTGTTTTTGCAGTGGCAAGAAGTCGTTGCGAGGAGGTGTTTAACCATCCCGATGCCACCACAATTTGGAATTTATCCGGCAATGTCGAGTACCAGTTCGATTTTCTTTGGGGTCATTGGCTGGCGAAATTGGATTCGTGGCGTGACTTATTCAACGCTCTGGCATTGCCGCAGACGGATCTGCTGAATACCCTAAGGCAGTTTGATCTATTATCCCCAAGCAGTGGGTGCTGTCCTATATTGTAACTTCTCAATAAGGTGGGATGCAAGGATTGCTGCGGAAACGCAGCAATTCTCATTTTAGCGATTATGCGTTGTGGAGCCATCCCACCCGGCTATCAAAACGGGGGAGTCCACGAAAAGCATGACAAGCACTAACATATTCAAGGGGATTCGCATCCAAGATTTTCACAAAGAACCCAGGTAAACACCATCACGCCAGTTCTTCAAGCTCATTTCAATCGCCACCAGCAGGCGGGGTGTCAAGGTGGCAGAAGTGTTGGTATCATTCGCTTGCAGCATCTCGTTCGTCATTGTCGTGGCCCTCGGTTAAGAGTTGTTGTTTGAGCCTTCTTTATATAAACGAAGTCCCGGCCAGCGGTCTAGATGCTGCATAGTTTCTACGCGAGACCGCTTAAGGCCGTAAGGCGGAACCGAAGGACGGGTTCCGCCGAATGATGTTGGCCCGGTCGTTCAGATTCGGCGGGTAACATCCTTGTGCCCACCTGATGTATTGATAATGAGGAATGTACAATGGAAAAAATTGAAATACCCTTGGCACAAATGACCTTGGCCCAAAAGCTTGATTTAATGGAAATGCTCTGGGCTGATTTAAGCAAACAATCCTTGGATTCCCCAGATTGGCATGAAAGCCTATTGGCGGAGCGGGAAGCCGCTTTGCTTGATGGCCTCTGCACGTTTTCCGATTGGGAGGAAGCCAAACAAAGAATAAGGCAAAATGTCTCGTGCAAATAAAAATCCTATCCTCCGCCGAAAGCGACCTTGAAGAGGGGTATGGATTCTATGCGGCGAATTCGCTTGAGTTAGCGGATTATTTTCTGGATTCCCTTTACTCCGATATTGGTTCTTTAGCTATCTACGGAGGAATTCACCCAATTATTTTTGGATACTATCGGTTGGTGTCGAAAAGATTTCCTTTTGCGGTTTACTATCGGATGTCTCAGAATATCGTTCTAGTGATGGCGGTATTGGATTGCCGTCGAAATCCTAGTTGGATACATAAAAGACTCATGCAAAGTTGAATGTTTCAAGCAAGTGTAACATTCATGCAAATTGGTTTGCACCCCCGAAGATGAAAGCCATACCAAGTAGGGTACGCTGTGCGTACCTTCAAGGGCTTACAATGGTACGCACAGCGTACCCTACTTGGATACCGTACTTTCATGGCAACCCGGATGAAACGTAGCGGAATCCGGGAAACGATAACTCGAAAACCCGGATTCCACTACGCTTCATCCGGGCTTCTAAACCCGCCATGAAACCCCGCATAGACCCCGAGATAGATTGCGTATTCAAGGCATTGCTCGGCTCGGAGGAAAACCGTAAACTGCTGGTGCATTTCCTCAACGCGGTATTGGTTGACGATTTGACTGCGCCGATAACCGAAGCGGAAATACTCAATCCCTGCAACGGCAAGGAATTTTTGGTCGATAAACTGAGCGTGGTGGATGTCAAAGCCAAGGACAGCGAAGGACGGTTTTACCAGATTGAAATCCAACTGCTGGCCTACCGGCATCTGCCGGAGCGGATGGTTTATACTATTTTCTTTACACCACGCGATGCGTGGTGTAAAGAAAATAATTATGTGAAATTTTACGTCCATTCACACTCGAAAGAAATATTCTATGAAAGAAATTATCTTTGTCGTCGAAGAAGCACCGGAGGGAGGCTATATCGCAAAGGCTTTAGGTGCTTCCATCCTAACCCAAGCGGATACCAAAGAAGAATTGCAAACCTGTGTGCGTGACGCAGTGTATTGTCATTTTGACGAAGGCCAAGGCCTAAGTATCATCCGTTTGCATTTTGTCAAGGACGAGGTTATCGCGGCATGATCCTTTGAAAGTTGGTACATTGGCTTCAATTCTTGCTGATGAGGCGGCTCATGGGGAAATGAATCGGACAGCGGCAAACGCTTGTCGGCCTTCAGTGCTTCGATGGCCTCCGCCTTCTGTCCGAGCAGGTACATGTTCGCCGAGTTCTCGACGATGGCCCGACCGGTGGGCGAGCGGTACAGGTCGTTGACGGACTGGGTGATGGTGACGGCGGCCCCGCCCTATTTGCGGAACGAAAATAGCTGCTCGCCCACGTCGGTGAGCCGCTGGTCTGACTTTGCACAGAGGGCTTTGGCAATGTCGTCCACCGTCATGGCTTGGCCTTTGCCGTCCCAAACCGATCCCCCAGCCATAGGCCACGGGCATCGACCCGCAGGCTTTTGTCGAAGTCGAACAACTGGTCGCGGATCAGCGAGGCAGGGTCGCATTCGGGGGATATCCGGTCGTGCCAACCGGCATCAGCCCCCCAATTCAGTATCGTGGACAGCAGGCGGACATAGTGACCGGAACCCAGCGCCTCGGGCCTCAAGCCAATCGTGCCTAGGGACTGGAAAGTCGAAAGCCGCAGTTCTGCCACCCGGCGGAGGTCGCCCTCGGTGGGCATCGCCCCGGCCATTGGCAGCTTGACCGTGACCAGCACTTGCATCCTGCGCAGGCGCATGCCCGCAGCGCTGTCCAAGGACGATTGCGCCCCCTGTCCCAAAAACTCCACCGTGGCGCGGAGCATGTCCTTGTGGAAGGGCTGCTGTTGGGCCATTCTGCGCACCTGCATCAACGCCAAGGCCGCGTCAATGTCGGGCGAGGCCCACAAACTGACCTGCAACAGGGTTTCAACCGGCCAGTCTTGGTTCAGCAGCACGTTCACCCTATCGGCCACGGCAAGGTCCGCGCCGGACAAAGGCTGGCAGATGAAGCCAAACGCCAAGCTACGGTCTTCGGTCAGAAACAGACCGTCCTCGGCATCGTAGGCCAAAATGGAAAACAACTGGCTGGCCCTTGGGTGGATTTGGGTATTCATTGGCGAACCTCCTGTGTTTGGCTGTTGCCAGCTTTGCCGTGTACAGGATTGGCTAGACAGTCGGGGCTGGACGGTGTGATTGAATGAGGCTGTCCACTGGCATTGGTTGGCAAGTCGGCGTTGGACAGCGGAAAGGCATTGGCCGGTATGCCAGGGTGACTGGACAGGCTAATGCCACGCCTCGACAATAGCCGGACGCTGAAAGGTTGGACGGACTCCACCACGGCACGGTTGTTCTTTAGCAGTTGGCGGGCGCGGGCGGGATGGCAGGGCGCGAGGGTTTCCCCTTCCACGCCAAAGACGGGTACGCTACACATGCGGTTAGGTTGCTATCGGTTGGGTGTGCGATTCCGGCCCTGCCCGAATAAACGGGCAAGGCACGGGTTTTCTGGGTGTGGCTAGAGCGTGGCGGTGACGATGGCGTCGATCACGTTGGGCGCGGTGTACACGCCAAGCCCAGCGGCGATGCCAACCACAAAGCCCATGATGCTGCCGCGCATCACGCCGCCGACCAAGCCGACAGCAACGAAAGTGACCGCCATGATGCGGCCCAAGGTGCCTTGCAGCCAGCCGGTGAGCATGGTGTAGATCGAGCCGAACTCAGAGGAACCGCCAGTCCCGTAGAAAACGTCGGGGGCCAGAAGCAAAAGGGAGACGGCGCATAGCACTGCAAGCGTGGGTACGCTGGGTTGTTTGAGGGTTGGTTTCAAGTTCATGGCTTCCTCATTGAATGATTACAGGGTTTGTAAGGATGGCGGCGGGTTTCCCCGCCTTGCCTCGAAAACCAAGGCTTCCGGTGTCCTGGCGGTTTCCCGCCCCCTCTCGGCCAATACTCGAAGCATTGCGCCGGAACAAGCTTGCTCTTAGTTTGAGCCTTACCGATCAGGCCCGGTCATGCCGTCCGGCCTTGCCTCGTCAATCCTGGCTTGGTCTGCATTGGACGGCACACTCTTTTTCTCCTTCTCCCGGTGGATGACTTGCAAAGGCTTGAGGCTGGTCGCCACTGTTGGCGCTGCCTTGCCGACCATCCAGCGGCGCGGTTCGAGTTCGGTGAACAAATAGCCCGATACGTTGAGGTCGCCGTCCGCATCTTCCCAAGGGGCCACCCAAATCCGCATGACCTTTGATGGAGTCCGTATCGGCGTGGGGTCTTCGATTTTGGGGGCTGGAACCGGGTTGAAAATATCTGCGGGGGCATTTGCCGCATGGCTTGGGCGATTGCTTTCCTTGTCAGCAACGGACTTGGGTTCCTTTGACCTGACCGTGGTATTGGCCTTGTCGGTGGCTTGATAAGCCTCCACCGCCGACAGGCAGGAGGGGTCTTCGGGCAAGCCTTTGCAATCATACTTCGGGGCGCAACCCACAGTCAGGGTTGCAAGCAAGAAAATGACGGCTAGAGGTGCAAGTTTTCTCATGGCTTCGCACCTTCGTTTGCCGCTGGCGGCTGGACTTTGCCGGGTTGGGCATTCTCCACGGTCTGTGGAGACTGAATGACTTGGGTTTTTGGGACAGGTTTGTTTTTCAGCCAGTCAGCCAGATTGTCCGGTGCGCCCTTGAAGGTGCGGCCATCCGGCGCAATTAAAAATGGCACACCGTCGATGCCGAACAGCTTGGCTGTCACCAGCGCCCGTTGCACGGGTTCGTGGTCGCATTTGGAGTCTCTCGGACGGTAGGGTGTCATAGGCTTGGTGCATCAAAGCGTCGCGGGCCTTATCCTTGGACGAGGTTTGCAGCAGACAGCCGATTTTCACTGCCAGATTTTGCGATTCCTGCCCCAAGACAGGAATGGGGACTAGCTTGAAGGTGTACTGGCCCTTGAGCGCCTCCATCTGCTTCTGCACCTTGCCGCAGTACGGGCAGCGGGGATCGACAAACATTACGACCTGTTGCTTCCAGAACCGACGGTGGCAGGGCCGAGGTCGTCGATCTTGAGCTTCATCTTGGACAGGTCTATTCTATTGGCAACCTGGTCAACCTGGTCCAGTTCGGTCACAGCCACCCGGTTCCACACTTCGATCATGGTTCCGGTGATGGCAAACCGCCCATTGTCCGACATGAAGAATATCTTGCCGCCCGCCTTGACCATGCTCAAACCATGGATAGGCAATGCCTTCAGCCCTTCGATGTTGGCGTTGGACAGCCAGTCCGCCGCGTCGGACACGGACGGTGAAGCTGGATGGGTGTCTGCCACTGCAAGTCCAGTCAGGACGGATAGCAGGATTGTTATAAGGAGTCTTGGTCGCATGGTCTTCTCGCTAAAAATGAGAAACCATTGTCCAATTTTTTAGGCGGGGAGAGTGTTTGGAAAGATGGGCTATTTTGGAAGCTTTTTCGAGGCAATCTAAATTCTATAAGGGCAAGTGAAATGACAAACAATCCCGTCGCTTGGTTTGAAATCTATGTTCAGGACATTGATCGCGCAAAGCGTTTTTACGAATCCGTGTTTCAGGTCACGCTGCAAAAACTGAATGAGCCATTTCCGGGCATTGAACTCTGGGCGTTTCCGGCGGACAAAATCAGTTACGGGGCTTGTGGAGCCCTTGTCAAAATGGACGGGGTTTCCTCAGGCGGCAATGCTACCCTCGTTTATTTCCATTGCGACGACTGCGCCATTGAGGAAAGCCGTGTTGCGAGTTCTGGCGGGCAAGTCAATCGTTCAAAGATGTCAATCGGGGAATATGGCTACATTGCTCTGGTTCAAGATACTGAAGGCAATATGATTGGCCTGCATTCGATGTAATTGGACGGGCTTTCCGTATTTCACTTCGGTCAAGTTGAGGCAATCAGGCTTGGGGGGACTATGGCACAGTCAATATTGATTACCGGGGCTAGCTCCGAAATCGGACGCGGCATTGCGCTTGAACTGGCAAGCGGCGGCGCGTCCATCGCGTTACACTGCAATCAAAACCTGCAAGCAATCACCGAACTGCAACCATTGCTAACGGCCCGAGGCTGTGCGAGCCACGTCATGCGCTATGACCTGACCCACCCCGACCAAGCCCAGTCCATGATTGACGAGGTCATCGGCGTGTTTGGTCATCTGGATGTTCTGATCAACGTGGTCGGGCCATTCCATTACCACGACATCACCGAGATGACCCCCGATGAATGGCAGGAGGCCATCGCCCTTAATCTGCACACCTGCTTCAATGTCACCTATCATGCCCAGCCTTATCTCTGTGAGTCGAGAGGGCACATTGTGAACTTCGCCTTTGCAGGGGTGGAAAACATCAAGGCATGGCCTCTGTCAGCCGCCTACTGTGCGGCGAAGGCCGGGATTGCCATTTTAACCAAGACCTGGGCGGCCGCGCTTGCCCCCAAGGGGGTTCGGGTCAATGCCATCTGTCCAGGCTTGGTCGAAGAAGGCGCTGTCACAGAAGCCGAGCGTAAGCGCATGGCCGAACAGATACCCTTGGGCCGACCGGTGCGCCCACAAGAAATCGCCGCCACCGTGAAATGGCTCGTCACCGAAAGCCCCGCAAGCATGATCGGGAGTTTGATTGCGGTTTCCGGCGCATGGGAATATTGACGCTGGCGGATTCTCTCGGCTTAAAGCGCCTGTCGTTCATTGATCGCCGCCAGCATTTATGCCGGGTGAAGAAACGCTATATGTCGATGACGAGGAGCACCGGCGTTTGTGATTGACAGGAGATACGAACGCTATGTTGCGCTGTCTGCCAATTGTTCACGTTATTGTGGCAAGATCATCTGAACGGTATCGACCCAAAGCAGCCGTCGACCAAAATCAACTGATCGTCAGGAACTAACCTATAAGCTGACTTTCGCTTCAGCGACGAAGAGTTGCTCCTTGTCACATCTAATATTTCAAATGGATTCTTGCGCAACGATCAATCTAGGTTCTCCAGACCGTCTAAGACTTAATAAAAGGTTATTTGTCCGAAAATGAGGTCAACTTGTCCTTGTGGACAGACTTGGGTAGGTTCAGAATCATCCTAGGCCTCACGATTTTTGCATCATTCCAATCCATAGGTGGAATTCCGGTTAAATTGTGGGCGGATGTTTATGTGCGTGACAATTGTTGACTAAATTACTGGGTTTAACCCAGTCTTTGTTCCAGAGAGACCGTTCACCGAAATACTTCATCCTTAGGAGAATAAAAACATGAAGATTCTGCTCCTTTCCAGTGCCTACAACAGTCTGACCCAACTCGCCCATGTCTGGCTCAAGGCTAGCCATTTCGAAGTCGCCGTGGCGACGGCAACCACAGCCGAGACCATGCGCCAGGCGGTGACGCAGTTTCAACCTGACCTTATTCTTTGCCCCATGCTGGCACAGGTCATCCCAAGGGATATATGGGAGAACCACACCTGCATCATCATCCACCCCGGTATCGCGGGGGACCGGGGGCCGAACTCCTTGGACTGGGCGATTCTGAACGAGGAGAAGGAGTGGGGTGTCATCGCCGTGCAGGCGGAGGAGCATGTGGATTCCGGCCCTCTCTGGGCAAGCTATCAATTCCCGATGCGCGAGGGCAGCAAGAGCAGCCTGTACCGGGACGAAGTGGCCCAAGCTGCCATGCAGTCGATGATGGTGGCAGTGCATCGTTTCGAGACCGGCTTATTCGTGCCTGCGCCGTTGGATTACTCCCGTCCCGAAGTGCGTGGCCGTTACCGCCCTGCGCTGAAGCCCGCCCAGCGGCAGATCGACTGGCAAAATGACCGGGTGGCAGACATCATCAAGAAAATCCGCTCGGCCGACGGGCAACCCGGTTTGTTGGATGACATCGGCGGGGAGCCGTTTTACCTCCATGGTGCCCACGAAGAGGGGACTCTAATCGGCGTTCCAGGCGAGATCATCGCCAAACGGCACGGGGCCATCTGCCGTGCGGCGGTGGACGGGGCAGTGTGGATTTCCCATCTCAGACCCAAGGGTCGGGTGGCCGATGGCTTTATTAAGCTTCCAGCAACCGATATCCTTGGGAGTTTACTGGACAATGTGCCGGAAGTGCCGGTGGCGCTCCATTATTCAACCCCTACCAAAACCTACCGCGACATTTGGTACACGGAGAGGAACGATGTCGGCTATGTTAATTTTAGATTTTACAATGGCGCGATGGGTACTGGGCATTGTCAACGCCTGATCGAGGCGGTGGACTATGCCAAAAGCCGACCCACCAAAGTGATTGTGCTGTCCGGCGGGCGGGACTTCTTCTCCAATGGCATCCATTTGAACCTGATTGAAGCCGCTACCAACCCGGCTGAGGAATCCTGGCGCAACATCAATGCGATGGACGATCTGGTTCTCTCCATACTCACCGCCACCGACCACTACGTCATCGCCGCCCTTTATGGCAGCGCGGGGGCAGGCGGCGTGATGCTGCCCTTGGCGGCCGACCGGGTGTTCGCCCGCGAAGGCATTGTACTTAATCCACATTACAAAGGCATGGGCGGCTTGTACGGATCGGAATACTGGACTTATTCGCTGCCCAAACGAGTAGGGGAGGAATTGGCACTGCAATTGACCGAGCAGTGCCTGCCCAACAGCGTGGAATATGCCAAGTCCATTGGAATGATCGACGACATTATCATCCAAGACGGCTGCTGCCCGAGCAACTTTACCGGCTTTCAGGAGCAGATCGTCCGCGTCGCCGAAAAGCTGGCCCACGCCAAAGAATTTAACGCCTTGCTGGAGCAGAAAAAGCAAACCCGTGAGGCCGACGAAAAAGTCAAGCCGCTGGAACAATTCCGCATGGAAGAGATGGAGGAAATGAACCAGAATTTTTGGGGCGAAGATCCAGCCTACCATATCGCCCGTTCGGCCTTCGTGCGCAAACTGCCACGTCCCGGCAATCTCCAATGTTCCGCCACGCTCAAGCTGGTTTGTGGCAATGCCCAATGTGAGGAAGCCGTGCAGAGCAGCAAAAACCGCTGCGCATTCTCCCCGGTGGCGTTGCCGCGACGACGGGCGGCGGCCAACCGGTAATCTCACTAATCAAACCAAAACTTAAGCGAGACTTATTGTTACGAGGAGGCGTTATGCGAGTATTACAGCTAATTTTTTTGTTAGGTTTAGGGATCACTGGGGAAGCATTTTCGATTGCACATGCTGTCCCGATAGGCCAGTGGAAATCTGGGGATCAATGCCCAAGCTCAATTCCTTCAACTTTATCCGTCAATACGTTTGGTGCACTGCCGAATGATGCGGTTGACGATTCGGTTGCCATGCAACGGGCGGCGGATTTTCTGTGCCAATGTGGATCGGGGAAAACGCTGGTTTATCCGGCGGGCCACTACGATGTGAAAAGCCATATTTCCCACTTGGCTTATAACCTCAAGGATTGGTCAATCGCCTACATAGGGTGTAAAAATGTCTCGATCAAAGGACCCTCTGTCGTGATTGACGTTTTTGGGGATTTCAGGAAGGAACCGGATGGGGTTTTCGATGGGATTACTTGTGGCGACCCTAATGCGCCTGTTGACAGTGGGGCAACCGTCCAATTTGCATACGCATCGCAGTACGCGCTGGCTCCTATTTGGATAGACCACTCTAACGGTGTACGCCTTAGCGGCTTTGAGATTGACGGCCATGGTCAGCAAACTACCATGGATGTACGGTATTGCTATCAGGAAGGCCATTCCCATGGCATAGGCATTACTTATACCCAAAACTTTTCAATCAGCAACATGAACATTCACCACATGACGGTGGATGGCATCAGCCTATCCAGTTCCTCACGCGACGGGTCAATTGATAATGTCACCGTCATAAACTCCACGCTACGGAGTCCTCTACAAGACCAGCAACAGAGGGCACCGACCGGCATCCTCGAAGGAGGAGTAGCCGGTCTCTATGTGAAAAACTGCATCATTGACGCGGACAAGCATATGGTTTATCCGAGCCGGGAAAAAAATGGCGTAGGCCAAGTCCTCTATGCGTCGCCTAGTTTCGCCGCGCACTTGGCCGATATGGCAAACGACCCGTCCTCGTTTGCGCAAGGTGTTTTCCGAGAGAGAAAGTGGTTTGCCTCGACACGCCTAATCCAAAATACGATTAGTGGAGCGGCCACCCTCTTGCACACCGAGGGAGTGCTGCCTTTGTTCTATGTGTGGGACAACACTTTCACCGGTAAACATACGAGTTCATCCGTGAAGGCCCTTGCGTATCCATTTTTTGGTTACCTGTCCGTGTGGATGGGGCGGGCATACGATCAGGAGTCTCGTAGCTGGGCAGACGACGTGCAGTTTATGGGTAACCGATTCTTTATCCCAGACAGTGCGCCACGGCATGACTTGGGCGCAGGCACAACGGGAGAAATGTATTTCAGTGGCGTAAACCGTTTCGTGGACAACCAGTTTATCACTGATCGTGCGGCAAACTCCGCCACCCAAGCTCTGAGGATCACTTACGACCAAACCCAGTTGCCTACCACCGTCTCTGCTGATGTTTTTCCATCCGCTGATAGTCTGTATCCTGTTAATTATCCTGCGGGCCAGCCAATACCACTAAGTGCGGCAAAGGCATTGAATATGCCTTGAGCGACTTTCTCTGTCACTTCGGCCACCAATCAAGGAGAGGCGGCCGACGTGGACAGAACGATAGCGGCTTTCTCGCACTGGCATTTTGCCTTAACGCTATGCAGATTTAAATTCCCCCCGAGGAAAACCAATGTCCGACATCGAGATAGCGCAACGCGCCACGATGAAACCCATCGTCGGGCTGGCCCAAGAACGGTTGAGGATAGGCGAGGAACACCTCGACCCCTATGGTAGGTATAAGGCCAAGCTGTCGCTGGAATACATCGAAAGTGTCAAAGACTGGCCCGACGGCAAGTTGGTTTTGGTCACTGCGATCAGCCCAACACCCGCTGGCGAAGGCAAGACGACCACCACTGTTGGGCCGGGTGATGCCCTCAAACGGCTTGGCAAGAAGACGATGATCTGCCTGCGCGAACCGGCGTTGGGGCCATGTTTCGGCGTCAAGGGCGGGGCGGTAGGCGGCGGCTACGCCCAAGTAATGCCCATGGAGGACATCAACCTGCACTTCACCGGTGATTTCCATGCTGTCAGCGCCGCCCACAACCTGCTGGCGGCGTTGATCGGTAACCATCTTTACCAGGGCAACGGGCTGGATCTGGATTTGCGGAAAATCCATTGGAAGCGGGTCATTGATATGAACGACCGTGCCTTGCGCGAAGTCGTCGTCGCCTTAGGCGGACTGCCCAACGGCTTCCCGCGCCAAGATGGCTTTGACATCATCGCAGCCTCCGAGGTCATGGCTATCCTGTGCCTGTCCAACTCCATCAAAGAACTGCGCGAGCGGTTGGGCAACATCCTAGTAGGTTGCAACCGCGACGACAAAACGCCCATTTTCGCCCGTGATCTCAAGGCCCATGGCGCGATGGCGGCCCTGTCGAAGGACGCGCTCAGGCCAAACCTAGTCCAAACGCTGGAAAACAACCCCGTGTTCATCCATGGTGGCCCGTTCGCTAACATCGCCCACGGCTGCAACACCGTCATCGCCACCAAGACCGCGATGAAATTGGCGGATATCGTCGTCACCGAGGCAGGCTTTGGCGCGGATCTGGGCGCGGAGAAGTTCATCGACATCAAATGCCGCAAGGCGGGCATCCAACCCGATGCGGTGGTCTTGGTTGCCACTGTGCGTGCATTAAAATCCCACGGTGGCGTTGAAATCAAAGACCTGCCCCTGGAAAACCTGGCCGCTCTGGAAGCTGGCTTTGCCAATCTGGAGCGGCATCTCAATAATCTGCAAGTTCAGTTCGGCCTGCCCACTGTGGTCGCAATCAACCACTTCACATCAGATACCGCCGCCGAAGTCGGCCTGCTCAAGCAAAAGGTGGAGGCGCTGGGTTCCAAGGCCGTGGACTGCAAACACTGGGCTGAAGGGGGCAAGGGTGCCGAAGAACTTGGACACGAAGTGCTGCGCATCCTAGCCGAAGGCAAGAGCGATTTCCGCTTCCTCTATGACGAACATGCGCCGCTGTGGGACAAAATAAAATCCATAGCCACCCGGATTTACGGTGCTGCCGACATCACCGCCGACATCAAGGCGCGCCGCCAGTTGGCGCAACTGAGCGAGGGATACAGCCACTTCCCGGTCTGCATCCTAAGATTCACGTCCTTTTCCGCCGACCCCAACCTTAAGGGCGCTCCTTCAGGCCACGTCCTCCCCATCCGCGAAGTCCGCCCCGCCCACGGGGAGGAGTTCGTCGTCGTCATCTGTGGTAGCATCATGACCATGCCTGGATTGCCGAAAGTCCCGGCGGCGGAACGCATCGACGTGGACGGGCGGGGGAAGATTTCAGGCTTGTACTGATGGGATATAGTGGCAATCCCTCATTGTAGAAAAGTACTCAATGCGGGAACATGAAACGTACTTTGATTTTTTTCCAGAAACCCGCTTTCCAATGTTTGCATCACCCTGAACGCGGAATAACAATAGGATATCTCAATGGCACGATCCACATCATCCGTCGGCACGAATCGTGAAGTGAAAGTTCGGCCAATCGGCATCGTCGTATTCGACGGCGTTGAGATTATCGACGTCACTGGCCCAATGGAGGTGTTCGCCTTCGCCAACCATTTTTTGCAACGGTCAGGCATCACCAAGGAAAACGTCTATCCAACAAAATTGTTGGCAAAAAAGCCAGGGTTAGTCACGACTTCCTGTGGCCTTCAGATTAATGCCGACAGTGCCTACGGCGACATCAAGGACGGTATCGATATCTTAATGATTCCGGGCGCGATTGATGTGAAAAACATATTGTCCGATGCGTCATTACAAGATTGGATGCGTACCTTGTCACCCCGCCCCAACAGGTTCGTTTCGGTTTGCACTGGGGCCTTTCTACTGGCAGAAACTGGATTTCTCAATGGACGGCTGGCGACCAGCCACTGGGCGTATTGTGACCAACTGGCTGCCGATTATCCATCGGTCACCGTGGAACCCGATCGGATTTTTGTACGGGATGATTTTGTTTCGACTTCGGGTGGCGTGACGGCGGGCATCGACTTGGCGTTGTCAATTGTGGAAGAGGACTGGGGCAGGGAGTTGGCTTTGAATGTGGCGCGTTTCCTAGTGGTTTTTCTCAAGCGGCCAGGCGGTCAATCCCAGTTCAGCGGTTATCTGGTGAGCGAGGCCACAAACCATCCAGACTTGCGCAAGCTGCAGGTGTGGGTCATGGAGAATCCGGCAGAAAATCTTTCCATAGAGGTTCTGGCTGAACGGATGGCGACGAGCCCGCGTAATTTTTCGAGGGTCTTCTTGACGGAGACGGGAATGACACCAGCCAAGTTTGTCGAAAAGGCGAGGATCGATGCCGCGCGCCATTACTTGGGCGAAACTGATCTTTTAATTGAAACCGTGGCCAGCAAATCAGGTTTTGGCGACCCGGAACGTATGAGAAGAGCATTCATTCGCCACTTGGGTGTCAACCCCCAAGACTATCGTGCATGGTTCAGCCGCAATAACCCGCCTCCAATACCTTTCCTCACTAACTTTGACCCCTCTGCAATCATCGCCCCGTCCGATCAACCTCCCGTTTCTGGAAAGTGATATGGCGCTCTCGAGAAAATATGGATAGCAGTTCGTAGCTGATCTCAAGGATCAATATGCAGGTTTTTCGCAGTTTGATTCTTTTTTTCAGCAATGAAAGGCTAGGGGGCTGGGGAGCAACGGAACAGTTTTGTAAAGTTTTCCATAACTGTTCCGTTGCTCCTCAGACCCCATACAGATTTGGATAGCCATTCGACGAAAATTTATTTTGAGATTGAAGGATGGCGTGTTCCAAAGTTATGAATCCTTGAGATTAAGAAGGGTTTGGTGAGGGCGTTTTTGCCCCCAGTTTCATATTTTTAATAGGGTTATGCTTCAGTTTCCAACCTTATAAACCGAAACGGTCGGACGCGTAGGAAAATCATCGTGGCGATGGGAACGTTTTGGGGTAAACTCACTGCCTATCGAGCGATCTCGGCAAGTACCCGGCTTATCAACTTCATGCGCTGGAATGCTTGACCGCGATGTGGCTTTTGGCCGGTGGCCGCGTCAGGTTCTTTGCCAAACAGGCGCATCGCCCATAGACTGATGCTCGACAAATTTCTCTGTATTAACGGATAAACGTTTCGAGCGAGTACGCTTGGAAGGAGGGCTATTGGATACCTTTACGGCGATTGCGTGCCTGTTCGGCATTGCCGCTATCTTAAGTTTCGTCAATGACCGCTATCTGCGCCTGCAGCACGACATTGGCCTGTTGTTGTTGGCCGCCTTGACTACCGGCGGGCTAAGGGTTTTAGAGCTTATTATCCCTTCCGGGGCTGTCGGCCTGCTGCACCAAGTCACCCAGTCATTCAACCTGAACGACACCCTGCTGAAGGGTGTGCTCTGCTTCATGCTGTTTCGAGGCAGCATGCGCGTCAGTTGGGCGACGTTGCGCGAACAACGCTGGCTGGTGCTTTGGCTGGCGTTTGCCGGCACCGGGATAGCGTGCATCCTCACCGGCGGCTTGGTCTATGCGGGGCTTGCGCTGTCCGGTGTGGCGGCCACG
Organism: Candidatus Methylumidiphilus alinenensis; assembly: GCA_003242955.1. Taxonomy (GTDB): domain Bacteria; phylum Pseudomonadota; class Gammaproteobacteria; order Methylococcales; family Methylococcaceae; genus Methylumidiphilus; species Methylumidiphilus alinenensis. Next base: position 9,556 of record QJPH01000275.1, on the reverse strand, counting down.
CTGGCCCAGGCACTGTTGTTCGGGGCGCTTATCGCCGCCACCGACCCGGTGGCCGCGCTGGCGATACTCTCCAAAATGGGCCTGCCGAAGAAGCTGGAGACGGTGGTCGATGGCGAATCCCTGTTGAACGACGGGGTTGCCGTGGTGTTTTTCACCATCTTCGCGGGGGCGGCGATCAGCGGCAGCGATGCCAGCCTGGCCGAGGCCGGATCGATTTTCATGCGGGAAGTCTTGGGTGGCGCGGCCATGGGCGTGGCCGGTTGGCTGGTCATCCATCATCTGATGCTGCGCTCGACGACCTACTGCACCGGCCTGCTGGTCTCGCTGGGTGCCGTTGCATGCCTGTATGCCGCCGCCCAACATCTGGATGTCTCCGGTCCGATTGCCACCGTCGTGGCCGGTCTCCTCAGCGGCAACCTCACCGCGACGCGCCTGAGCGAAGCCACGCTTGCGCCGCTGCGGACGTTCTGGTCGGGGCTGGACGAGGTATTGATCGCGCTACTATTTGTTTTCGTCGGCTTTCATGTCGTCCTAATCAATCCGCTGCCGGGCATCGTGATGGGTGTCCCCGCGCTGGTTGCGATTGCCGCCGTGTTGCTCGCCCGTGCGGTAACGGTGTTTGGCATCGTCGGCGGGCTGAATGCGGCGGGCGTGATCCGTGCCGACTGCCTTGGCCTGACCCAGTTGCTGACCTGGGGCGGCCTGCGCGGCGGGCTGTCGCTGGCACTCGCGGTCTCGCTGCCCGACAGTCCCTGGAAACCGCTGATGCTGAACATGACTTTCGCCGTCGTCGTCTTTTCGGTCATTGTCCAGGGCCTCACCCTCCAGCGCATGTTCACCCAGGAGCGGCTGGCAGGCCTATTGCGATGACTATTCCCCAGCGTTTGAGGATTGATTTTCGATGAGAATGCCGTACCGACCTGTTTGGGCCTTTTTGCTGTCAGCTATCGTTTTGTCGTGTTTGCCACACGCCTATGCAAACGAGCCTGATGCCGAAAGCACCCTATCTTCCATCCGCGTCATCCAGTTGGAACTGGAAGGGCCCATTGGCCCGGCAAGCAGCGATTATGTGGCCCGGTCACTGGAGTATGCGGACGGGATAAAAGCCTCCTTGGTCGTTATTCGTATGGACACGCCCGGCGGGCTGGACACGGCGATGCGTGATATCATCAAAAAAATCATCGCCTCGCCGGTTCCCGTCGTCACTTATGTTGCACCCGGCGGCGCCCGCGCAGCCAGTGCCGGGGTTTACATCCTCTACGCCAGCCACATTGCGGCAATGGCCCCCGCCACCAATCTCGGGGCGGCCACCCCGGTTCAAATAGCCATGCCCAGCGGCTTGGACGAGGACAAACCGCAAGCCGACGGCAAGGCAAAAGAGGACCATCCCGGACAGGCTTCTGTCATGGAACGGAAGATGACCAACGATGCCGTTGCTTATGTCCGGGGACTGGCCGCTTTGCGGGGCCGCAATGCGGACTGGGCGGAAAAGGCGGTCCGGGAGTCGGCAAGCCTGCCGGCAGAAGAGGCACTGAAGTTGAAAGCCATTGATCTCATGGCCGCCGATGTCAACGATCTGTTGAAGCAGATTGATGGTCGGCCGGTCAACGTTTTGGGCCGCCCGATCAAACTGAATCTTGCCGGTGCCCAGATCGAACAACGCCGACCGGACTGGCGGAATCAATTGCTGGCGGGCATCGCCAATCCCAATGTCGCTTACATTTTGATGCTGATCGGGATTTATGGGCTGATCATCGAATTTTATCATCCCGGCATCGTCGCACCCGGCACCGTTGGCGCTATTTGCCTGTTATTGGCGCTCTACGCCTTTCAGGCACTCTCGGTCAATTACGCGGGCCTGGCACTGATTGTGTTGGGAATTGGCTTGATGATTGCCGAAGCCTTCGCACCGAGTTTCGGCATACTAGGCATCGGCGGCATCTCCAGTTTCGTGTTGGGTTCGGTCATCCTGATGAACACCGATATGACAGGGGCCGGACTGGACTGGGGCGTGATTGCGGCTTTTGCCATCACTAGCGTAGTCTTATGCATCATCGTCACAAGACTATTGCTTAAAGTGCGTCGAAATCCAGTGGTGACGGGGCGCGAACAACTGATAGGCAGCCAGGGGATCGCCATGGAAGATTTCGCCATCCAAGGCAGGGTCTGGATTCGCAGCGAAGCTTGGACGGCCAGAACCGAACACCCTGTCAAGAACGGGCAAAGCGTCAAAGTGCAAGGCATCGAAGGTTTGACCCTAACCGTCACCCCCCTACAAAACGAAACAGGAGAATGATCCATGTTCATCAATTTTTCCCCCGTGCTCTTAGTCATATTAATCGGCGTCATTTTGGTCACCGGCATCAAAATCCTGCGCGAATACGAACGCGGAGTGGTGTTCATGTTGGGCCGGTTTTACAAAGTCAAAGGCCCCGGCCTGATCTTCGTCATCCCGGCCATTCAACAAATGGTGAAAGTGGACTTGCGCACCATCGTGATGGATGTCCCTTCGCAAGATATCATTTCACGCGACAATGTGTCGGTCAAAGTCAGCGCCATCGTCTTTTTTCGGGTGATCGACCCGGAGAGGGCCGTGATCCAAGTCGAGCAATTCTACAATGCGACCAGCCAGATGGCCCAAACTACCTTGCGGTCGGTGCTGGGGCAGCACGAGCTGGACGAAATGCTGGCCGAGCGGGACAGGCTCAACGCGGACATCCAAACCATTTTGGACCAGCAGACCGAAGCCTGGGGCATCAAGGTTTCCAATGTGGAAATCAAACAGATGGATTTGAACGAAACGATGATCCGGGCCATCGCCCGACAAGCCGAGGCCGAGCGGGAGCGCCGCGCCAAGGTCATCCACGCCGAAGGCGAATTGCAAGCCTCGCAGAAATTGGTGGAGGCCGCACAAATTTTGGCCCAGTCGCCCAGCGCCATTCAATTGCGTTACCTGCAAACACTGACGGAAATCGCCGGGGACAAATCCAACACCATCGTCTTTCCATTGCCTATGGACATGTTGGAATCCATCGGCATTGGCGCTAAACGGGAATGACGGGGCAGGATGGTACGAAAGCCTCAGCCTAAAACTATGTCAGGCAATCAATCTCTTATGGAGTCTCAATGGCCATCAATGCCCATACATGGCAGTTTTCCTCTCGCTTCCGCCGCAATGCATTTGGCTGGAAGTCAGATACACCGATTCAGCGCATCAAGGAAGCGCTTACTGAAATCAAGCAAGCGGCCCACGCAGACCCTGCCCTGGCTGCCGAAGACGCCGTGCTGTTGCTGGAAAAATTGTCGCCCGCACTGCAACAGGTCGACAGTTCCTCCGGCGCACTGGGTTCGGCGGTGAACCGGGCCATCGAATCCTTGGCCCCTATCATCGGCAAAGCCGAAGTCGACCGGACAGTCCGCCGACGCTGGCTTGAACGCTTGTGGCGAAATCACCGGGGCCGATGTGCTGGATGCGTACTCGGCGGGGATCGCCGAGGCCCATGCCAAGGGGCAAATTCGCCAATTCCTTCTACCCTCAAATGTCAACGGGGCCGTTCATGGAGAAAATCCTCATGCATCATTTGTCGTGCTAATTCATTTTCTACGGCGACTCCAAGGCTGTTGCCGGTACAGGGCATGCCATCTCATCGTCGCATCAATTTAATAAGCGTGTCCAGCGGAACGGATGCCGTCAAGAGAACTGACCGCCCCCCCAATCAATGCCTGTCAGGCGAGTGCTGATTTCCCAAAGACATCGGGCTGCATCGCTGTCGAGAGCCTCTTGGGATGGCTTGATCGGTTTGCACTTGTAAAAATAAAGCCCGTTGGCATCCGCCACGTCGGGTGAACTGGCAAGGTAAACCGAGGTTGCAGCCCCTTTTTCCGGGCTCAGCGCGGCGAATTTGGCCAGCCACCAGGCAAAAGAAGGCATCAAACCATGGCGGGTGCCAATGTCTGTCGCCACAAAGCCGGGGTGCAAGGCATTGACTGTGACTTGCTGTGGATTGATCCGCTGCGCCAATTCATGCGTGAATAGCAGATTCGCCAGCTTGGATCGGCCATAGGCGAGCAGGCGATTATAAGATTTTTCACTTTGAAGGTCATCAAAATCGAGTCTCATGCGGCGATGCGCCTCGGATGCCACATTGACAATCCGCGCCTTTTCCGATGCCGCAAGCAATCTGGGCATCAGCAACGCAGTCAGCAGGAAATAGCTAAGGTGGTTCAATGCAAACGTCATCTCAAAGCCTTGTGCGCTTAATTGGCGCTTGCCGAACATGCCGCCGGCATTGTTGATCAGGACATCGACATAATCCCACCGGCTGGAGATCGACTCGGCCAGTGACCTTACGGCATCCATATCAGACAGGTCGGCCTGTAGAAAGTCCGCGCCTTCGCGACCGGTAGCCTCATGGATCGAACGCTTTGCCGCCAAGCCACGGTTTGCGTCACGGCCCACGATGAGGATGTCACCGCCCATTTCAACCAGCTTGCGAGCGGTCACAAGGCCGATACCGCTGGTCCCGCCGGTCACCACGCACCGCTTTCCCGATAATCGTGTTACTGAGTTCATGAATTAGCCCCTCCCAAAAACAGTTGAGCAAAGGGGCTAGGATAACCGATTGGGTTTAAATTAGGCATACCCATGGATGAACGCGTCTCCCAATACTGTTGACATAGCCGTCATTCCGGCATGGACCGCCGGAATCCAGATTGCAGGGATGCCAACAATCCATACCATCCATGGAGCCTAGGTTGGGTAGGCGTAAGGATTCGTTCGTAGGATTCCAAGTCGCCGCGCAAACCGGCGATTTCGGCACCGGTTTTCTCTAGCGCCAAAAAGCGTTCTTCGTTTCTTCGTCCTTGCGTCTCAAGTAGCGAAACCTCCCGCCTGACGAGTTCGGTGTGCTCGTGGCTGCTGCGGGCGAGATATTTCAGGTGAAAATCGGCATCGAAACGCTTGTCCGAATCTGACTTGGCCCAATGGCCTAGACGATCCAAAAGGGAGGGATTCGGGGCAGTCATGGCGATTTTACCTCAGTGTTGTACGGTATTCCGAAAGTTTTTCATGGTTCCCATGCTCGGCGTCACTGCCATTAAGTTAAGCGTTTAATCGGAACGCCAAGCCCCAGCTTGGCATCAGGGTGTACCGCGCCAAGCTGGGGCTTGGCGTTCCGTCAAAGGCTGATTTTACGCTTATTGCATCTTAACTTAATGGCAGTGATGCTCGGCATGGGAATCCATCCCGTAACGCTCCGCGTTTCGATTCGGGCCGCTGAGCGGCCAAGGAGGCGTTCCCACGCGGAGCGCTTGTCGTTGTACACAAGTTTGCCGAAGCCCGTCATTCCGGCAGGGAATGCCGGAATCCAGCACAGGGAGGTGAATCTATACAAGATTAATGGATATGATAAGGGTTATCAACCCTGTCATAAACAACTGGGTTTTAAACAAGCTGGTTGTAAAGAAATAGGTGAATATTATGGTTATAATTGCGCCAGTCAGCAGCACAACCCATTCTATGCCCGGTATCCCATACTCGGCCTGGTCTGTCCTTTCCCGCCTGTTTTCCCATATGGAGATGGATTCCTGTAGGATGATTGGGAAAAGGCACTCATGGCCAAAGCCGACGCGAACGGTCCCGGCGAACGGGATGCTCATGCCGACGATGGATTGCTTGAAGAAGCCGCCAACCGCTGGGATGAGTGCTATAATCAACAAATTGTTAACTGCCACATAATCTTACGCCGATTGCTGTTAGGCGTTAAATATATTGATCGAGATAGACATACATGCTTAATGAACATACCCTTCCCCCTTTGAGTGGCGGCAAACCTCGACACGCCGTTATCTTGGTGCATGGACTGGGTGACAGCGGCGCAGGGCTGATCGGGTTGGGGGATGTTTGGCGGCAGGCGCTGCCGGACACCGAGTTTTTGGCCCCGGATGCTCCTTTCCCCTGCGACATGGCACCTTTCGGGTATCAATGGTTCAGCCTGCAAAACCGCTCCCCCGCCGCCATCCTTGCCAACGTGCGAGAGGCCAGCCCCATCCTGGATGCCTATATCGACGAGGTGCAGGCGAGCCGCGCCTTGCCCGCCGGACGGGTGGCTTTGGTCGGCTTTTCGCAAGGCACGATGTTGAGCCTTTATGTCGCCCTGCGCCGCCAGGCTGCTCTAGCGGGCGTGATCGGTTATTCGGGCGCACTAGTCGGCGGCGAAGCGTTGTCGCACGAACTGACATCAAGCCCCCCCGTTCTGCTGGTGCATGGGCTGCTCGACGAAGTGGTGCCATTCCCTGCGATGGCGCAGGCGGAACGGGGCTTGCGCCAGGCCGGGGTGCAAGTCGCCACGCACGCCCGCCCTAACCTCGACCATGGCATTGACTCTGCCGGACTGGATGTAGGCTTGGCATTCCTGCGCGATGCCTTTCAATTGAAGTCTGTTGCATGAGATGATGGCCCATGGCGAAATGGCAAACCCGATGAACATGACCCCCCTCTCCGGCATCAAAGGCATCTTATTCGACCTAGACAGTGTGCTCTACATTGGTTCCCGTGCCATTGAAGAGGCCATCGAAGTTGTGGGGCACATCCGCACCGCGACTAGCCAACAGCACTGGGATTGTCATGGGGTCTGAAGCCATTGCAGGGACCCTAAACGTGATCGATCTTCGGAACGAACTTCGCAACGCCCGCGAATGTCTGCGCGAAGCGTTCCTCGTCAAGTCCAACCCCGGTGCCTACTTCGCCGCCCACACCCGGCTGATCGACAGGATGGTGTGGGCTGTACGCGAGCGTTTTCCTCTGCCCGGTCAGGCGACCTTGGTGGCGGTAGGCGGCTATGGGCGGCAAGAGCAATATCCTCATTCGGATATCGACCTCCTCGTCCTGCTGTCTGAGCCGCTTGATGAAGCCGGCGGTGATAGCGTTTCCGCGTTCATCCGAGCGATGGCAGACCTTGGCCTCGACTTCGGCCACGCAGTCCGTACCGTGGAGGAATGTATCGAGGATGCGGGGAAGGACATCACCATTCAAACCGCTTTGCTGGAAACGCGGTTTGTCCATGGCAACCGGCCGCTCTATGTAAAACTGCGGGCAGCACTCGATGCCGAGCTTGACCCTGTCGCCTTCTTTCAAGCGAAATGCCTGGAACAGCAGTTACGGCACGACAAGCACCAAAATAGCCCTTACAGCTTGGAGCCCAACCTAAAGGAAGGGCCGGGGGGCCTTCGCGACCTGCATGTCATCCGATGGCTCATGCGGGCGGCTGGCCTCGGTAGCACTTGGCGGGAACTGGCTCAACAAGGCTTCATCAGTGTCATCGAAGCCCGTGAACTAGGGGAGGTCGACAGGTTCTTGCAACAGGCCAGAATCCGGCTTCATTGGCTGACGACAAGGAAAAACGAAATTCTGCGCTTTGAATTTCAACATACCATGGCGGAATCATTCGGCGTTTCGGCGGAAGGTGCGAAAATGGCGGGCGAAGTCTTCATGCAACGCTACTATCGCAATGCCCAGCGAATCACTCAGATTAACACCGTACTGGTGCAGAACATCGGTGCCGCCTTGGCGCAGGATGAAACGGCCCTAGAGCCGGTTCACATCAATGAGCGGTTTCAGTCCATCCGGGGACTGCTCGACATCCGCTCGCCTGAGCTTTTCGAGCATGAACCTGGAGCACTGTTCGAGTGTTTCCTGCTCCTGCAACAGTGCCCTGAACTCAAAGGGATGACTGCGCACACCCTGAGGGCACTGTGGCGAGCCAGACTCCGCATTGATGCCGGATTCTGCAAGGATACTGAGAACCGCCGCCGCTTTCTGCTCATCCTGCAACAGCCAAGGGGCATCGTCCATGAATTGCGCCGCATGAACCAGTACGGCATTCTTGGCCGCTACCTGCCGCCTTTCCAAAGGATTGTCGGACAGATGCAACACGATCTAGTCCATGTCTATACGGTTGACCAGCATATTCTGATGGTGATCCGGAATCTGCGCCGATTCACGATGCTTGAGTTTGCCCACGAGGTACCATTCTGCACTCGCCTGATGGCCGGCTTTGACCGGCACTGGCTGCTCTACCTCGCCGCACTATTCCACGACATCGCCAAAGGGCGGGGCGGTGATCATTCGCGTCTGGGTCGGTCTAATGTCATCCGCTTCTGCCGAACACACGGGCTAGACTCGGAGGATACGGATTTCGTCGCATTCCTTGTTGAACACCACCTCGCTTTATCGACGGTGGCGCAGCGGATGGATTTGAGTGATCCGAATGTGATCCGTGAATTTGCAAGGCTGGTCAAAACAGAGCGCCGGCTCGTCGGCCTGTATCTCCTGACCGTGGCCGACATTCGCGGCACTAACCCGAAATTGTGGAATGCCTGGAGGGAGAAGCTACTGAACGACCTGTTCTATCCAACCCTGCGCCTGCTTCAGAAGGATTCGGCGCACCCATTGGACAGCATTGATGCGAAGCAGGCCGAAGCCCTTAGGCGGCTGCGCCTTTATGGGCTTTCCGAGGCGAGCAAGGGCGCACTCTGGCGGGAACTTGATGTAGGCTATTTTATGCGCCATGACGCGAACGAAATCGCCTGGCAGACACGCTCCCTGCATTATCGCGTCCGCCCCGACCAGGCGGTGGTGAAAGCCCGGCTGGCACCCATGGGGGAAGGCATCGAAATCCTCATCTACTGCCTGGACGAGCCCAAGCTATTTGTACGACTCTGCGGAATCTTGGCATCGCTACGGTTCGACATCGTCGAAGCCAAGATCCACACCACCGCCCATGGTTACGCGCTGGACTCCTTTCTCACACTGGCCGCCGATCCCATTCATTACAGCCATCACACGGTGCGCTTTCTCGAAGAGGAAATCCAGCAGCGCATGGCGCGACAGGATTTCAAGCCACCAACCTCGTTCGGTCTGGGTTCTCGCCGTGTCAAGCACTTTCCGCTCACTCCCGAGGTCAGCTTCCAAACTGACGATGCAGGCGAGTGTCACGTCTTATCGATTACCACCAGTGATCGGGCTTTACTTTTGTTCGATATTGCCTGTGTGCTTGCAAATCACGGCATCAACCTGCGAACCGCCAAGATCGTCACTCTGGGAGAACGCGCGGAGGATGTATTCGTCGTCAAGGGGGAATCGCTCGGCCATCCGGAGAACGTCGTCCAGATTGAGAGGGCATTGCTGGAGGTGATGCGGTGAACAGCGATTTTGGCATGTCGTTTTGCAGGGCTTCCACCTCGTCCTCGGCCTTGTAACGGACGCTCTTGGATGCCCTTCGCAAATAGGGGCCTAAAATATCCCCCGGCGCATCCATGGTCAGGGTGCGCTCGTTCAAAATGCCTTCGTCATTGACCAGACGAGCGCTGCCACCCGCAGAAGACAGCACCACCACATCCTTGCGCGACCAGTCCGTGTCGCGGTGGGAAGCAGTCGGATTCTCGGCGTAAAAACCCGTTCCGGAGCCGGAAAATTGCGCACCGTATCGTGCCACGGCTTTCTCATAAAAAACCTGATGAGAATTGTAGTATAATTCGCGCCCCTAAAATTTTGGCA
>QJPH01000278.1 GCA_003242955.1 Candidatus Methylumidiphilus alinenensis | reverse complement strand
CAATCTGATACCCGAAATACCCGCCCGCCCGGCGCACGGCGAGGGAATAAGCCTCAATCGTTTTGGGCTGCATGCCGTTGAGCTTGAGGCGTTTGAGGTGAGTCTGGTAATTTTGCTCGAAATTCTTGATATTCGGGGATAAAGATGATTCCATAATGGGCAACCTCGTTAGTCTGTTAAAAACCCCGAAATGGGGGCTGAGGTGCAGTTTAATTCTTTGAAAGGCTAATGAGAATGGCTTTCTCCGCGAAGCGGCTTCGTCCAACCCGGCATTCGAGGGGACGCGGGGTTATGCTTTAGCCTGTTTTCTGGAAGTCTGTCCGCCCGCGCCCCTCAATTCGGGCGTTGGGCATCGTTGGCTTCCGGCCCAGCCACGACATCGCCTTATTAAGGGCTATCGAAGGAGATAATAATGGCAAGCATATGCAAAAGACACAGACTTGGCTCAACGAACGGCCCAAGGGAAAGTAAAGTAGAATGGACAAACAACGGCCCTTTCGGTACACCATCGCCAACACTCAGGTGCCGTGATTCACTCTAAGCCTACGCAGAGTTATGTGGGCCTGACGACATTCTCGATGCTCTGTGGGGCGATGTACAAAATTGTGCGGGAGTAGCAGCAGGAGCGGCAACTTTGGCTGCAATATTCGCAAGCCCCGCCGCAGCTAACGCAGCCTTTGAGACGGCATTCAAGGGTTGCCTCGCAACAAAAATAGCTGATCGCGTTAACGAAATTCAGGTCCATCTTGGCGTTTCCAACGAGACCGGAGACTGGGGGGCGTGCTAAACCGGGGAAGTACGGCAACGGCCCTATCGTTAATCGACATTTTCGCTTAACATACTTGTCAAACTGTTCGTTCATCGTCCGGACGATAAAGCCGCTCTGGATGATGAACGCAGTTAGCATTTCGCTATTACATTCTTTTCATACAAGAAGTTCACAGATGATAGATTGCTCCTTCGAACTCAACGGCAAACCAATGAGTATATTCAAGTGTGGCGCAATGTCGTTTCCTGCCTTCTCTGGCCTGGGTGTTCACGCAAATCGTCGTGAGTTTGCCTGCAATGCAGGTGTTGGGCCGATTCCACCGGGAAGTTACTATATTTTTGATAGGCAGTCTGGCGGGTTGCTTGGTTCACTTTATGACATCTTTGGAAGGCATAGCGATTGGTTCGCCTTATATGCGATTGACGGAACCATAGACGACGAGACTTATTGTGAAGAAGTCAAACGAGGTAATTTCCGCCTTCATCCAAAGGGTGCAGTGGGTATAAGCAGAGGTTGCATCACCATCGAGAGTCTCGCTGACTTTCAACATTTGCGAGCAATTCTGAAAAGCTCAATTCAAGAGGCAGTTCCGGGTATAAAATTACTTGCATATGGCAAAGTAGTAGTTAAATGAGCCGTCGAACAAACATTGGGCTGCTCGTCGCTTGGCTGGTATTTGCAACACTCTCGTTGACCTACGTATGGGGAGGGAACCCTGATGCTATTCCGCGCCCACCGGAGTCATTCTCAATTTGGCTTAGTAATCTGTATGGCGCACAAGATGCCGAAGATATCGGCAAACTGGATGTACTTTATATGCTCTTGGTTTCTTTTATAGCGGTTTCAATCTGTACATCGCTTGCGCTATTTGCATGGAAGAGCCTCAGGGCGCAATAGGTGCAAGCCGTATTGCGCCGGTTGGATAAAAAAGAGCAAAAAGCCAAGCAACCCCGGCTTTCTCCTCCAGCGCGGCAGCCCAACCCGGCGCTCAAGGGGACGCGGGGTTACGCTTTGGCTTGTTTTCTGGGAGTCCGTCCGTCCGCGCACCTCAATTCGGGCGTTAGGTTCTATGAGCATAAACATACAGACAAAATCAGACGAAGAACACCCATCGCCAGAATCGATCAAGAGACGGTTTCTTCGATGTGCGGAAGCGTAAAAGCAAGAATCCCTGGACGCACTGGACTGGGATTATTCAATGTAATCCAGTGCAACTATTGGCTATTTTCGTAAACATGAAACTCTAGGAGACAACTCAAAGTGAATCTAAATGATTTGATCGAAGAAAAACTGAACCATTACGCCCAGAAAATCGTTTCCGGCGGCAACAAGACCGATGAAATGGCGGTGGGTGAAATTACTTTCTATGTCGCTCTGCGTCGCGTGGTAAACAACCAAGGAACGCTACAGGACATGGGAATGATGGATGCCATTAACGATACCTTGCAAACCCTTGGGCTGATTGAGGAGGGCAAAACTTTCTATAAATAATCCGCTGACCTCAATGCGATAAGCACGTAGGCTGGGGTTAGCCGGGTAGGGTGGGCAGACGGCTCTATCGTCTGCACACGCGTAAAAGAATTGGGCCAGGTCTCACATTCCAACATTCTAACCGGGCTGTATGTTTAATAAGAGCAAAGAGTAGTGTATCCATGAAACTACGGCCCCGTTACAATCACCACCAGCCAAACCCGCCGTTCCAGCCGACCCGCGAAGACGTTTGGCTCAGATTAAGCGTCCCTAACCCTACCCCAATCACCCTGCCCAAAATTGGGGGTTAGGGGGATACTTGCGGGGGACACTACCCCATGTGAATAAATATGCATCATCAACGCGCAGAAACGGCAATCCTGCCAAAAGCGCAACTTTCCAATAGCTGGAATTATGATGATGCAAAATCAAAACATTCAACCGACCCGCGCCAAATTGTTGCCCGAAGTCTTACCGACAAATGAAGCGGCTCAATTCATTAATAGAAAACCCCAAACCCTGAGAAAATGGGCCAATTAGACCTATAAGCATAAATGGGCGATTAGCTTGGCGAGTATCGGACCTTCAAGCGTCACTCAATGGGGGTGCAGTATGAGCAGCCCCTATTCTCGAAAGTATGCCCATATCGTCAAAAACCTACTTTTACAGCGGGAAGATTTAACCCATAAAACTCTTATCGACATGGGGCATGGATGGCGATTGGCCGCAGTTATCCACTACATCAAAAAGCGGAAAAACTGGCCTATCGAAACTGAAAGAGACATGCGAAACGTGGCCCATTATAGGCTACCCACTGGGTGGCAACCGGGGGATGCCGGGGCTACTGCAATAGCCCACGGCAAGGGGGCAACGGAATGAAAGCCAATATCATTTACGCACTTCCTATTTTACCCGAAATATTGGCTCTTTTGGTAATTGCCTTATTGCGCTTGTGGGGTTAAAGGATGACCTTGGAAGAAGCAATGCAAGCGGCGGGTTTCGACCCACCTAACCACATGGAACCCGGCAAGACAACACGCTTTTCAAGCAACGGCAAGACCGGCGATAAATCAGGATGGGTACATCTTTTTGCAGATGGGCAGGGCGCGGCTTTTGGTGACTGGCGCAGCGGGGATCAACACACATGGCAGGCCGAGCGCACCAAGCCCATGCGACGGCAGGAAAAGGCCGAGTTACGCAAAAAGATAGAGCAGGCCAAGCGAGAAGCCAAGGCGCAACGTGAGCATGATTACAAAGCAGCAGCGACCACGGCGCGGGGTACTTGGCAGAGTGCCAGACCCGCGCCGCCGAGTCATGCCTATCTGATAAAAAAGCGAATCGACCCTGACGGGCTGAGGCTTTGCACTGAGGGCGATTATAAGGGCTGGCTTATTGCTCCTGTCTATGGGCCGGACGGTGCGCTTCAATCGCTCCAATTCATTGCCCACGATGGCATTAAACGCTTTATGACGGGCGGAAAAATGAAGGGCGGGCATTGCTGGCTAGGCGACCCAAACGGCGCGACAACGCTCTTACTGGCAGAAGGATGGGCAACCGCCGCGACCCTTCACCAAGCTAGTGGGCTTGCCGTATGTGTCGCTTTCAATGCTGGCAATTTGGCCGATGTTGCCCGCATGGTGCGCAACCAATACCCAAAGGCGCGGCTCCTGATGTGTGGCGACGATGACACCCAAACCAAGGGGAACCCCGGACGGACCAAGGCGACCGAAGCCGCCCAAGCCATAGGCGCAAGCGTGGCGTTTCCTCCGAATGGCGGGGACTTCAACGACATGGCGCAAGGGCTGGACGCGGTACGGGCGGAAATTGATTGGGCATTATGCGACACAGTGTCAACAGCAAAAATGCCGGCATTTCTTGCCCCTGCCCTACCGTGTGCCGATGCCCGCGACGGTACGGCTACCACAAGGCCACTGACCGAACTCGGCAACGTGGCGCGGCTATTGGATGCCCACGGCGAAAATATCCGCTACGTTTGGGAAAGCAAAGCATGGTTGCTTTGGCGAGATGGAGCATGATGCTGGAACCCTGACGGCGCGGCAGTGCGGGGACTGGCCGCAGAGTTGGCTGCGCAAATTTATGCCGAGGGTGAGCTACACCTTGCCGACGCTGAACACTTTGCCAAATGGGCAAGGCAAGGCCATTGAAGGCAGCGACCATGAAAAGCGAATCGAAGCACTAGAGCAGGTAGCAAAATGAACATTAAAAAGAGATTGGAAAAATTAGAATCCTTACAGGCTAATACCATCGACATCGACGACCCTACATTAACCCCGGAACAACAATATTTAAGGATGCTTGACGGGCCGACTAAGCAATTGCAGCAGACAGCCCAAAAGTACCAAATGACACCCGAAGAAGCCTACAGGTTCATGTGTGAGGGGGTGTAACAATGAACATCGAAACTAGAATTGTAAAGCTTGAGCAAAAGTCAAAAGCACAGTCAAGGGGGAAATTGTCGTTATTGTCCACGGAAGAACTCAAAGCCCGCTTGGGTTATCAATGGGGTTATTCAAGCTGGTCGCTAGAAAAATTCAAAGCAGAAAAATTTAGACTTGTTAAAGGGAATGCGGTTTCTCAATCAAGGGTGGAGGAAATCAAGTCTATGTCCCTAGTGGAACTCAAAGCCGAATTTAGGCGACTTCTGATAGAAGCAGTAGAGCAATCTAGCCGCTGTTGCCCTTGAAGCATTGCCACAATGAACCTGAAACCCCGAATTGAATGGCTCGAAGTTTAGCGGCGACTAGTGGGCAAAGGCGATGCATTCCCTAATAAATCCTACACTAGCCCTACACGAACCCCAAAAACCAAAAAAGGCTTACAGTCATTTAACTGTAAGCCTTTGTTTTGTTTGGTAGCGGGGATAGGATTTGAACCTATGACCTTCGGGTTATGAGCCCGACGAGCTACCAGACTGCTCCACCCCGCGTCGATGAAAAGCATTATACGGGTTAGGCGCGGGTTTTGCAAGACTATTTACATCAAACTGTAACCAGCGCGGATTTTTTTTGTAGAGTTGGATGCCTGCACTTTAGCGGTGACCGGAAATAAATCGGAATTGGCCTAACGGCTTGCCAATGGACGCCAAATAGGGTGAAATACTAACCAATTAAGGGTGAAAGGTTCATTTATTGTATGACATCGTTTAACCATTCTTTTTTCTTCGACCCCAGTTATGGGCACCAACTGGAGTCTTTACTCGAAATTGCACCGCCGGCGGAATCTGAGGGATTTGAAGAGTTTTGGCAAGCCCGTTACGGGAGAGCCTTGCTGGTCGATCCTGAAACAGAGTCATCGAAAGACTTGCTACTTCATCCGAATTTTGAGGTCAGGGACATTTTTTACCAATCCACCGATGGTTTCCGCATTGGTGGGTGGCTATTGATACCCAGGTCGGGGCGGCCCAGCAGGGGGTTAGTCGTAGGCCATGGTTACGGCGGCAGGGATGGTCCCGATTTTGATTTAAATTTGAGTGACACGGTTTTTCTTTTCCCTTGTTTCCGAGGATTGTCCCGTAGCAGCGGTCAAAAGGGGGTTTCCAGCAACCCCGCTTACCATGTGTTGCATGACATCGACAAACCTCAAAATTACATTATTCGCGGTTGCGTCGAAGATGTCTGGGTTGGCGTGTCTGCCTTGTTGCGGCTTTTTCCAGAAATTGAAGGGCATATCGGTTACCAGGGAACCAGTTTCGGCGGTGGGATAGGTGCAATGGCAGTCGCCTGGGACTCGCGCATCCGGCGGGTGGCTCTCAATGTACCGACTTTCGGTAACCAACCCCTGCGCTTGGGCTTGCCGACGACGGGCAGCGGGGCCGCTGTGTCGCTATACCAAAGGAGGTATGGTAACGTAATGGAAACATTACAGTATTATGATGCAGCTTTAAGCGCCCGCCATATTTCGGTTCCTGTGCATGTGGCGGCGGCCTTGTTTGACCCTGTTGTGGCCCCTCCTGGTCAATTTGCCGTATATAATGCCTTGGCTGGCCCTAAGGAATTGTTTGTGGCGGATGCCGGTCACTTTGATTATCCGGGGCGGGCAGAACAGGAAAAACAGCTTTTTGATGAACTACAACGATTTTTCGATCCATTATGAAAAGAGAATATCACCGCTGGTACAGTCACTGCATGGAGCGCGACATGGAGTTGTTGGTCTTCGGTCATGGAGGGGCGAAAGTGTTGGTTTTCCCAACCCGCGACGGTCGGTTTTACGAGTACGAAAGCATCGGTATCGTAGGGTCGCTGGCTCACAAAATCAACTCGGGGCAAATCCAGTTGTTCTGCGTGGACAGCGTCGATCATGAGAGTTTATATTGCTTTTGGCGTCATCCGGCAGACCGCATTCGCCGCCATATGCAATTTGAGGATTATATCCTCAACGAAGTGCTGCCCTTGATGTCTTCGATCAATCCGCACCCTTGCACTATCGCCCACGGTTCCAGCCTTGGCGCTTTCCACGCCGCCAACATCGCCTTCCGACATCCTCATTTGTTCAGGAAGCTTTCGGCATTTTCCGGCAGGTACGACCTGACCATTAATGTCGAGTCTTTTCGGGACCTTTTCGATGGCTATCATGACGAAAATGTCTATTTCCATAATCCCAGCCATTTCCTGCCCAACCTGAATTGTGAGCACAGGTTGCGGCATTTGCGCGATATGGACATCGTATTGACCATTGGGCGGGATGATCCTTTCCTTGATAACAACCTCCACTTAAGCCGAGTGTTGGGTGAAAAGGGCATCCACCACGCCTTGCACATCTGGGATGGCAGGGCGCACCGCGCATCGGCTTGGCGTAAAATGGCGCCATTGTATATTTAATTCGCTACATTTTTGTGTTTGGGGCAGGCCATTGTAGTTGTTTAGGTTATAATCCGCTAGAATAAAGTAATAACCACTTAATTGACGTGTCACTTGAGTATACTCAATAAAATTGGGCCTAGACATGAATAACCCGGCTATGGGCGGACACAAAAGCATGCCAGCAATCGATATTAATTTCCCGTCAAAACGCCTATTCAATTTTGACATTGGCAGTAGCGCTAGGGAGAATGAGTTTGTCGCCATTGGCCTTCCCCGCATGAAATGCAGCAATGTCAGTGTGTATTACGGGGAAAAGCTCGCCGTTGCGAATGTCAGCCTGAATATCATGCCCAACGAGGTCATCGCACTGATAGGCCCATCCGGTTGCGGTAAATCGACCCTGCTGCGTTGTTTGAACCGCATGAACGACACGATTCCCGGTTGCCGGGTTAGCGGCAATATCACCTTGGACGGTCAGGACATTTATGCCGACGAAATGGATGTAGTGCCTTTACGCGTCCGTGTTGGCATGGTTTTCCAGAAACCCAACCCTTTCCCGAAGAGCATCTACGACAATATTGCCATGGCACCCAGGCTCCACGGGATGGCCGCCAGCAAAGCAGATATGGACGGGATTGTCGAGTCTTCGCTACGCCGGGCGGGTTTGTGGGACGAGGTTAAAGACAGCTTGAAACAATCGGGTACGAGTTTGTCAGGCGGACAGCAGCAAAGGCTGTGCATAGCCCGCACCATCGCCATCAACCCAGAAGTGATTTTAATGGACGAACCCTGTTCGGCCCTAGACCCCATCGCCACAGCGAAAATAGAGCAACTGATTGATGAGTTGCGCAAGCAATACACCATCGTCATCGTCACCCATTCCATGCAACAGGCAGCGCGTGTTTCGCAACGCACGGCCTATTTCCACTTGGGCAAGATCATAGAGGTTGGGACTACGGAACAAATTTTCACCCGGCCCCAAGAAGAATTGACCGAGAGTTATATCACCGGACGTTTTGGATAAAGATGATGACTAACACCTTCGACCGCCATACCATCCATCGTTATGATGAAGAGCTTCAGGCCCTCCATTTCCAGGTCATGGAAATGGGCGAGTTGGTTTTGAACCAGTTATGCCTTGCCATGGAGTCACTCCACAACATGGATTTGCCGCTCGCCCAGGGCATTATTGACCGCGAGCGGATTGTCAATGAAATGGAGGTCTCCGCTGACACTGTGGTTTGCTCCATCTTAGTCAAACGCTGCCCGAAAGGGACTGATCTGCGCACCGTCCTGGCTGCTTCAAGGATAGTCAACAATTTGGAGCGGATCGGCGATGAAACGGTGAAACTCGCGAATTTCGTTGTTTATAGCTACTCCAATGGGCAAGGGGATGAAAATAACTTGCCTTTGGAACTGTTCAAGCTTGGTGCGTCTTCCATCGACATCATGCAGTCGGCTTTGGAGGTTTTTGAACGCCTAGATGCCGTACAAGCACGGCAGACCGAGGAACTCCACCTTAACTTGGGCCGGGAGTTTCAGCGTGGTCTGCATAATTTGATGGATTTATTACAGTCTCAAAAGATTAGTGTTGCCGATGCTGTCAGCCAAGTTCTGATGATGAAGGCGCTAGAACGGATCGGCGAACATGCCCAACGCATCGCGGAGTCGGTGATTTTCCAGCTTGAAGGCGAAGAAACGCCGCATAAATTGTCAGAGATTGGCCAAGGTTTACCACTTTTTTGACTTAATAAGTGGCCATGGACCTATCAACTTGACTGGCCCAAGCGGCCACCCCACCTGTCAAATTGGCTATTTCCAAGAATCCATGGTTTAAAAGAAAGTTGGCAATTTGCAAACTTCTTATGCCGTGATGGCAAATAACCACGGTTTCCCGATGCGGGTCGAGTTTGGAATAATCTGAAAACACTTGGTTCATCGGCATATTGACGCTTCCCTCGATACGGCAATGCCGGAACTCGTGCGGTTCGCGAACATCCAGCAGCAAAGGCGGGGGCGTCCCTGCTTGCAGGCGGTGGTTCAATTCGACAGCAGTAATCTGTTGCATGGATTTACACTGGCAAGTATTAAAAATCCGGAGAATCCCGGGCGGTTATTAGAATTTATTGTAACTGTAGGGGCGGGTTTCAGCTAGCGAAAATCTACAGAAAATCGCGGCCTAACAGCCCGCTCCTACGGGCAATTTTTTTCTACTTAAGGATTTGGTCAAAAACAACTTCCCGACAGTGTAAAATGATAGTTACGAAAAAATTAGGCGAAACCGATGAAAAAGAGAATTGACGGCTCCCTAGCGTCATCACGGTTTCATAATTTCTGTTTTATATGTTGAAAAAAAAAAGAGGAATCACATGCAGGTTTATTACGACAAAGACGCTGATCTTTCCATCATCCAAAGTAAGAAAGTTGTCATCATCGGTTACGGCTCGCAGGGCCACGCCCACGCTCTTAACTTAAAAGAATCAGGCGTTGAGGTCATTGTGGCCTTGCGTCCCGGATCGGCTTCCGCAACTAAGGCCGAGAACGCCGGACTGACCGTGCTATCCATCCCTGATGCGGTCAAGCAGGCTGACGTGCTTATGGTGCTTGCGCCAGACGAACATCAGGCCAAGCTGTATGCCGAGCAAATCGAACCTAACATCAAGCAAGGTGCGGTTTTGGCCTTTGCCCATGGCTTTAATATCCATTTTGAGCAAATCCAGCCCCGCGCCGACTTGGATGTCATCATGATCGCCCCAAAAGGCCCAGGCCATCTGGTGCGTTCGACTTACACCCAAGGCGGCGGTGTACCGAGCTTGATCGCGGTGTTCCAGAATGCATCAGGGGTTGCCAAGGAAATCGCACTGTCCTACGCTTCCGCCAATGGAGGTGGCCGTGCAGGTGTCATCGAAACCAGCTTTCGCGAAGAAACCGAAACTGATTTGTTTGGTGAGCAGGCTGTTCTTTGCGGAGGCGCGACTGCGCTAGTGCAGGCCGGTTTTGAAACCTTGGTGGAGGCAGGTTATGCGCCGGAAATGGCCTATTTCGAGTGTCTACACGAATTGAAGCTGATCGTCGATTTAATGTATGAAGGCGGCATTGCCAATATGCGCTACTCCATCTCGAATACAGCGGAATATGGCGACCTGACACGCGGTCCACGTATTGTCACCGAAGAAACTAAAAAGGAAATGAAGAAGATTTTGAAGGAAATCCAGAATGGCGAATTCGCCCGCGAATTCATCTTGGAAAACCAAGGTGGCGCGGCAACCTTAAAGGCCAAGCGTCGCTTGGGCCGCGAACACCAAATCGAGCAGGTGGGCGCAAAGCTGCGCGATATGATGCCTTGGATCAAGGCCAACAAGATCGTCGATAAAGCCAAAAACTAGGGCTAGCCATCTCACGCACCCATCCATGAGCATTGCCGTAGGAGTGGCCATGAAAGAACGGTGGGAGCGGTTTTTAACCGCGACCCAAGCCGAGAAGTCGCGGTTAAAAACCGCTCCCACGGCTGTTGAATCTTTCATGGCTCAGGGTGTCGATACCATCGACATGATCGTTGGGTTCTGTGAGTGAGATGGCCTATCAAATGTTTTCCGTCAGCCAGAAGGCCCATGCCATGAGCGAAGCATCCAACACCCCACCCAAACGTCGGCGCGGAATTTACCTGCTGCCGAACTTGTTCACCACAGCCGCCTTGTTTGCGGGTTTTTACGCCATTACGGCGGCATTGAATCACCACTTTGAATTAGCTGCGATTGCAATCTTCGTCGCGATGATTCTTGACGGCATGGATGGGCGTGTCGCCCGTATGACGAATACACAAAGTGCATTCGGTGCCGAATACGATAGCATGGCCGACATGATTTCGTTCGGTGCAGCGCCTGCACTGGTTGTTTACATTTGGTCCCTGGCCGGATTGGGCAAGCTAGGTTGGGTCGCCGCCTTCGTCCATTGCGCCGGTGCTGCGTTGCGGCTTGCACGTTTCAACACCCAGATAGGAACGGCGGACAAGCGGTTCTTTCAAGGCTTGCCCAGCCCTTCCGCTGCTGCTATCCTGGCCGGATTTGTCTGGCTTTGCGCTCAATACGAAATTGACGGCAGCAGTCTGCTAGTGGTTTACACAGTAGCCGTGCTGGCCATAGCTACCGGTTTGCTGATGGTCAGCAATTTCCGCTACTACAGCTTCAAGGATGTTGATTTGCGAGGTAGAATGCCATTCTTGAAAGCCATCATCATTATGTTGGCCTTCGCCGTCGGATTCGCCAATCCGCCGTTGACCTTATTTCTGTTTTTCCTAGGTTATGCCATATCCGGCCCTGCCGTTACGTTGATTAGTTTGCGCCGCAAGCGTCGTATTGACCATCGAAAGGTTTGAGTGTTAATGAGGAGAATTTTCAATGGCCCGTGCCAAACAAACCAAAGGCAAATGTGATTTCTGTGGACAAGAAATTGCTAAAGCTAGCGTAGTAAAACATCTGGCAGCTTGTGCATCGTGGCAAGCAGCCATAGCCAAAGCCGAGGCTTCCAAACGGAAAAGCGAACCCCTCTACCATCTGCGTGTGCAAGCGAAAGGCCAGCCAGAATTCTGGCTAAATTTGGAAATGCGTGGGTCGGCCGCATTGAAAGAGCTAGATCACTACTTGCGGGAGATTTGGTTGGAATGCTGTGGGCATATGAGCCAATTTTCCTACGGAGGATGGGGTGGAGAGGAAATCTCCAATAGCTGCACCATCGGCAAGGCTTTGGAATTCAATGATGAATTGACCCATATCTATGATTTTGGCACCGAGTCGGTCAGCTTGGTAAAAATGGTCGGGAATCGCAAGGGCAGACCCGTCACATCACATCCGATTACGCTTCTCGTTCGCAATATCCCACCGGTCTATGAATGTAAGGAATGCCAACAACCTGCTGCTTGGTTATGCATGGAATGCGTGTACGAAGACGGGGCTATGGGAACGCTCTGCGAACTTCACGCAGAAAACCATCCCCATGAGGAATACGGCGAACTTATACCGCTAGTGAATTCACCGAGGCTGGGGCTTTGTGGCTACGATGGCCCTGCGGAGCCGCCGTATTAAGTCTTTGATGTTGAAAACGCTGTAGCCATGACTTCGCAAACGCAACCCCGCCCCAAACACTTCCAACTCATCCATGACCTTAGCCGCCGGATTCGATTCGTCGCCCCCGGTTTAATCAAGGATTTCGAGCGTAGCTATATTTTAGCTATCTTGCTGCGCAAGCATAAGGGGGTGCTTAGCGTCCGTGCGGTCCCGGAAATCGCATCGGTGGTGGTTTATTTCGACCCCCACATCCTACCCAAACCTTTTCTGCTAGGACTGCTGGACAAGCTCATTGGCAATCTAGGCGAACAGGCAAGCCCCAAACTGGCATTGAGTCACGATCCCTCTGAGGACTTTGCCAAGCAACCGCTGCGCGAATACAGCCTCTCTGTCGAAGGAATGACCTGCCCCTCGTGCGCCTTGCTGATCGAAGTCCGCTTGCGGCGTGATCCGCGTATTGATTCTGCCGCCGTGAACTACGCCACAGAAACTGCCATGGTGCGTGGGAGGATCGACAAGGATGAATTGTTCGCCCAGATGGCCGGCATGGGCTACCGGGTATATTCATTGGATTCCCATACCCAGCGGAGATTGATGTCGGCGCGTGAAAAAATGCGTTTGGCCAAATCCAAGAACCGGGCCATTTGGTCAAACCTGCTTAATTTGCCGGCCCTGTACATTGCCTTTGCAGGCCCGCATGGCCGCTGGCTGCACTGGCTGGAATTTGGCTTTACCCTCCCGGTTGCGCTGTGGGCCGGGCGGCCATTTTTTGAAAAAGCCTGGTCCCACTATTTTATACATCGCACCGCCAGTATGGATGCCTTGGTGGCCTTAGGGATAGGCATGGCTTATAGCCAAGGGCTTTTCGCCCTGCTTGCCCGGAGGCGTGGCCAGTATTTCCAAGCAGCGGCAGGCATTGTCTCGATAGTGTTGTTGGGGCGTTACCTTGAAGACCGGGCCAAGGCAAAGACTCACGCGGCCATTCGACGGTTGGTTGACGGGCAGCCGCAAACCGCCACTGTGCTGCACGACGGGGCTGAGTTGTCCATTTCAATTGATGACATCAAACTTGGGGATGTTTTCCTGGTGAGGCCGGGCGAACGGATTCCCACCGACGGCATCGTGATGGACGGGCTGTCCACGGTGGACGAGTCTTTGGTGACAGGCGAAAGCCTCCCCGTCATCAAGGATGTTGGCATCACGCTAATCGGCGGCTGTGTCAATGGCAGCGGCGCATTGCGGGTACGTGCCACCGCCGTCGGCATCAATACCGTGCTGGCCGGGATCGTCCATCGGGTAGACCAAGCGCAAGGCAGCAAATTGCCCATCCAAGCCAAGGTTGATAGGGTTGCCAGCTTATTCATGCCCGGTGTCATGGGGGTCTCGGCCTTTACTTTCCTAGGCTGGCTGGCGGCAGGGGCCGGAACCGAACGAGCTTTGACCCATGCCATATCGGTGCTGCTTGTCGCTTGCCCCTGCGCACTGGGCACGGCAACCCCGGCGGCGATCATGACCGGCACAGGCGAGGCGGCGCGCCGTGGCATTTTCATACGCAACGGCGAAAGCCTGGAACATGCCGCAAAACTGAACATCATCGTATTCGACAAAACCGGCACCATCACCGAAGGGAAGCCCGAGGTCACGGATTGTTTCAATGTTTCCGGCGAGACCGAAGGTCGGCTGCTTGCCTTGGCGGCGGCGGCGGAATCCAGTTCTGGACATCATTTGGGAAACGCCCTCATCGCCAAGGCTAAGGAAAAAAATCTATCTATTCCCTCATCAGAAGCATTTGAAAATGATCTAGGGCGTGGCATAGCCGCATTGGTGGAAGGCCAACGGGTCTTAGTCGGCAACCGCAGTTGGCTGGAAAGCCAAGGCGTTTCGGCGCAGCCACTGTTGGAAGCCGCCAATGCATTGGCCGTCCAGGGAAAGACGCCGGTGCTTCTCGCCTTGGACGGCAAGGCCGCAGCCTTGTTCGGCATCGCCGACCGCCCCCGTCTAAATGCACGGGAGGCAATCGCAAGTATACACCAGCTAGGCATAAAAACCCTGATGGTTACCGGCGACACCCAAGCCACCGCCGACACTATTGCTCGCCAGGTCGGCATCGAAACAGTTATTGCCCATGCCGGTCCGGCACGTAAGCTGGAAATCATCCGCGAATTACAGCTTCAGGGCGGCAGGGTTGGCATGATCGGCGACGGGGTCAACGACGCACCGGCGTTGGCCGCGGCGGATGTCGGTTTCGCGGTGAGTTCAGGCACCGATTTGGCCTTGGAAACCGCCGATATGAGCTTGGCGCGGGGCGATATCGCCAAGGTGGCCGAGGCCATGGAACTCGGCACGGCCACATTGCGGGCCGTCCGGCAAAACTTAGTCTGGGCGGTTGGTTACAACACCCTTTTCATTCCGCTCGCAGTATTCGGCAAACTTGGCCCACTCTCCGCATCCATCAGCATGTCCGTCAGTTCCCTGGCGTTGATCCTCAACGCGCTGCGCTTGCAAAAAAAGACCTGATTGTGACAGCGTTTTAGGCCATTTCCGCCATTTGCCCCAGCAAGGCCAATTGGGCACTGATGGCGGGTTCGCCATCTTTGGGCTTGGCTTTGACATAGATGCCGTCAGTTTGCAGCAGCCACGCCTGGGTGTTGTCTTTCAAATAAAGATCCAAGTCGGAGCGTATTCTTTCCGCGAGTTTCTTTGATGTCACCGGAAAGCAACTTTCCACGCGACGGAACATGTTGCGCTTCATAAAGTCGGCACTGGCACAGAAAGCCTCCGGTTCTCCGCCGTTTTCAAACCAATAGACCCGGCTGTGCTCCAAAAAACGGCCAATGATGGATCTCACTTGGATGTTCTCAGAAACGCCTTTGACACCGGGTCGCAGACAGCACTCTCCACGGACGATCAGCGTTATTTTCACACCGGCCAACGAAGCATTGTAAAGTGCTCGAATGAGTTGCGGCTCGTTCACTGAGTTGACTTTTATGATGATGCGGGCAGGCAGTCCCTTTTTGGCATGTTCGGTTTCCCGTCCGATCTTTTTGATTAAAGCGCTATGTAAGGTAAACGGGGATTGTAGCAACTTGTCGAGTCGGCTCATTTTTCCCAGGCTGGTCAATTGCACAAAAACGCGGCGCACATCTTCGCCCAATTCCTTGTCGCTAGTGAACAAGCTGTAATCCGTATAGAGCCTTGCTGTCCGCGGATGGTAATTGCCCGTACTAAGATGGGTGTAATGCCGCAGTTGCTTACCCTCGCGCCGCAGGATCAACATCATTTTGGCGTGGGTCTTGTAACCGACGATGCCATAAACCACTTGCACCCCGGCTTCTTGCAACCGGTGGGCGAGGGAAATGTTGGCCTTTTCATCAAAGCGGGCCAATAGCTCAACCACCACGGTGACCTCTTTTCCTGCTTGCGCAGCCCTAATTAAAGCTTCTACTATGGGCGAATTGGACCCGGCGCGGTAAAGCGTTTGTTTGATGGCCACGACTTGCGGGTCTTCTGCTGCCTGCCTGACCAGTTCGATCACGGGGCCAAAAGACTCGTAAGGCTGATGCAATAGGATGTCTTGCTTGCGCATCGCCTCAAAAATGTCGTCTTTGTAGCCGGCCAACTGGCGTGGAAGGCCGGCGACAAATTGCTGGTATTTTAATTCAGGGCGGTCGATGAGATCGTAAACCTCCCTGGAACGGATTAGGTTCACCGGTCCGTGGACTTTGTAAAGGCGGTCGTCGGTCAGGGCGAACTGTGAGAGCAAGAATTCGACTAATTCGTCAGGGCAGTTATCTGTCACTTCCAATCGCACTTCGTCGCCGAAGTTACGGCTTGTCAGTTCCCCTTCAACCGCCCGCAACAAATCGTCAATTTCTTCCTCGTCCAAATACATGTCGCTGTTGCGAGTAACACGGAACTGGTTGCAAGCGCGAACCTTCATGCCATGGAACAACTGGTCGGCGAAGGCATGGATGATGGACGAGAGAAACACAAAATCGTGGGGGCCACTGCCGGTTTCATTCTGTGGCAATTGAATGATGCGAGGTAGTGCGCGGGGTGCTTGGAGTATTGCCAGTTCTAGGTCGCGCCCGAAGGCATCTTTGCCGGACAGGGAAATGATGAAATTCAGGCTTTTGTTGAGAATGCGGGGAAATGGGTGGGCAGGGTCCAACCCCATTGGACTCAGAATGGGCAGTAGTTCCTCCTCGTAATATTTCTTCAGCCATGCTCGTTGCGATTCTTTCCACTCGGTGCGGCGGATGAAGCGTATGTTTTGCTCTACCAGTGCGGGCAGCATCACTTCATTAAGCACACGGTATTGCTCTGCGACTAATTCATGGGCACGTTGGCTGATGGCAGCCAGTACCTCGCCGGGACTTAAACCATCAGGCTCGTTGCGGGCCGCACCCAACTCGGCCATTTGGATCAAGCCTGCGACCCTGACTTCGAAAAACTCGTCCAGATTTGAGCAGGAGATGCAGAGGAAGTTAAGCCGTTCCAGTAGAGGAGTGCCTTTGTCCTTGGCTTGCTCCAGCACCCTCCAATTGAATTCAAGCAAGCTTAATTCGCGATTGATGTAAAGTTTGGGGTCGTTTAGATCAACCTCGCCGTCCTTCTCCTCTAAACTTGAGGGGCAGGGTGATTGTGTCTTACCCTGCAACCGCATCGCACTATTGTCTTTTTCCATATCACCGACCAAATGTTTGGCGGCGCGGATCATCCGTTCGGCCTTCTGGGCAGAAAACCCAGGAATCTTTTGCAATTGTGCTACGCCCGTAACGGCGAGCTCTTCAACAGAAAAAATGCCATGTTCGGCCAAGACTGCACGGGCCGATTTGCTGATGCCTTTAACGTTGCCGATGATCAAATTTTCTTTTCCCGTTGTCTTTTCTGGCATGGCGAGTCAATCGTTCAGGATTTATTGAATAAATGGAGGTATTCCCCGTAACCGGAAGCCTCCATTTCCTCTTTTGGGATAAATTTTAGCGCAGCAGAGTTGATGCAGTAGCGTTTGCCTGCGGGCTTAGGTCCGTCGTCGAACACGTGACCGAGATGGGAATCGGCATGTTTGCTGCGAACCTCGGTGCGGATCATGAAATGGGAGAAGTCACGCTTCTCAACAATATTTTCCCGTTCCATCGGGCTGTGGAAGCTTGGCCAACCCGTGCCGGAGTCAAACTTGTCTAGAGAACTGAACAACGGCTCCCCAGAGACCGCGTCCAGATAAATGCCTTCACGATGGTTGTCCCAGTAGGCGTTGTGGAAAGGCGGTTCAGTTCCGCAGCATTGGGTCACCTGAAATTGCTCCTCATCTAGGTTTTGCTTAAGAATCTCCTCGTCGGGCTTGACGAATTTCGTTGCATTCCAAGACATTGCGATACCTCTTGCGGTAGCTTTATTATTTTCTTCAATTGTACTGAAATTAGGAGCAAAAGTATTGAATTTAGTGTAAGAGTAACCATTATCATTAAAATGGAACGCGGGTTTCCTCGCTATCGCTTTGTCCCAAGCTGTCTGACCAACTGACCCTGATGCTGTCGCCAGTCTTGGCTTCCCTTAGGCGGAGTGCAAGATAGGGGTCGCGTGACACTGCCATGCCAAGCTGGATTCTTGCGATGAGGTTGCCATTGTGTTCTATTTTAACCTCTTCGATAAAATGGGCCGCAATGATTTCACCGCTCTCTATGTTCTGTCTACGCCCGTTTTCCATCGGGTGACTGATCAGGATGCGGACCAGGCAGGCGGATTCAACGCGTTTTATCCTTATTTTTATGCTAGACATGTTGATATTAAATATTATTTTGAAGTCATTGATTTAACCCCACACCGACAAAAAGCGCAAGACCATGACTCAGTGTAGACGATCATTCATCAATTCCATGTTCTTATTCATGCTTGCCGGGTTGCCGAGGGTGGGCAGGGGCAGATTGAAGCTTGAAATAGATGACAAACTGACCACGGCGATGGTCCGGGAAACCAAGGGTGGCAAAGTGACTGCAAGTGGACTTGTCAAACTTGATGCCCCCGACATAGCCGAGGATGGCTCAATCGTGCCGATAACCATAGAAAGCGAACTTCCCGGAGTGGAATCGATCTGGGTGTTTGTGGAAAAAAACCCCTCGCCGTTGGCTGCCCGGTTCGATTTGGAAAAAAGCCTAGATGCCTTTGTATCGCTGCGCATCAAGATGAATGAAAGTTGCAAGGTCATTGCCATGGTCAAGTCTGAGGGTGGGTATTTCAGCGCCAGTAAGCAAGTGACCGTGGTGACCGGGGGATGCGGGTGAATCCGATAAACATTCATCCGCTCAGTTTCAGCAGGCACTCTACGAGGGAGGTGCATCAGGTTGAGTTGGAGATACCTTGCTGGTAGGAACGGAGTTATACTCCGCATACCAAAAGGTCAGGGACTTGACCCTAAAAACGCTGTTCGATGATGCACTTCGCGCATTGAAAATCTTTGAGGACAAAATGGGAGAAACCCAACCATGACAAGACAAGCGCCGGCCAAGCCGTTCATTTTAATCATTGACGATATCCCCGCCAATGTCGAGGCTCTAGGAGGAGTTTTAGCCAACGACTACGAGGTCCAATTTGCCTTGTCCGGCATCAGGGGGCTCGAACTCGTTCGGCAACAACCCCCTGACCTGATTCTGCTTGATGTAATGATGCCGGAAATGGATGGTTATGCGGTGTTTGCCGAACTGGCCCGTGACCCAAAAACCAGCAAAATCCCGGTGATATTCGTCACGGCATACAGCGACGCGGACAATGAAGCCCGCGCACTTGCTGCCGGTGTTGTAGATTTTATCCATAAGCCCGTCAATCCGGTGGTCGTGCGCTCACGCATCAAATTACACATTGCCTTGAAGCGACAAGAACTTGAACTTGAACGGATGAATGCCGAACTTGAGAATCGCGTCAGGGAACGGACCTACGAACTCGAAGAGCGCACCCGGCAGGTCGAGGCGCTTAATATCGCTTTGCAGCAGCGCGCCATTCAGGCGGAAGCAGCCAATATCGCCAAACGCCACTTTCTTGGCAATATGAGCCACGAACTGCGGGCACCATTGAACGCCATCATCGGATTCACAGGGTTGTTGAAAAACCAAATCACCGACCCAGGCAAACTGGAAAAGCTTGCCCGAATAGCCCAGTCCTCCAATCACTTGGCTGCCATCATCAATGATATCTTTGATTTTTCCCATATTGATGCCGGCAACTTAATTCGGATGACAAGCGATTTCGAGCTGAATACCATCATTAAAGAGGTTAGCGGCATCATCGAGCCCGGCGCACGTGCAAAGAAACTGTCTTACACCATCGAGATTGACCCTTCCATTCCGAGTATCTTGAAGGGCGATGCAGCCAGGTTAAAACAGGTTTTGTTAAATCTGTTGGGCAACGCCGTCAAATACACAACCGAAGGGGCTGTCAACTTTCGTGTGCTATTGAACAGGGTAAGCGTTGACAATGTGGACCTTCGGTTTGAAGTTCAGGACACAGGGATAGGCATCGAACCGTCCAAACTACAAAGCATTTTCGAACCCTTCGAGCAGACTGACAATGCACTAACTCGCCAATTCGGGGGCATGGGCCTAGGTCTTTCCATCAACCGGAAATTGATCGAAATGATGGGTGGTGAAATGGGCGTGGAAAGTCAAGCCGGTCAAGGCAGCACCTTCTGGGCCACTATGAGTTTTAAGCTGGGTAAGCTACAAATTAAAGCAGTGCCGACCTATGTGCCACCTTTGGAAGCACTCAAGGCGCATCATGCCAAGGCTAAGGTTTTGCTGGTTGACGATGATTTTATCACACAAGAAATTTTCCAGGAGGTGCTTGGCGAGGCCGGTCTATTGGTGGATATGGCGAATGACGGTGAGGAGGCCGTCACTAGGATTGCGGACCATTCGTATGACCTCATTTTGATGGATGTGGAACTGCCGTTGATGGACGGGGTGGATGCTGCTTGCAAGATTCGTAGCTTGCCGGGGTGGGGGGAAACCCCCATTATTGCGTTGTCAGGGAATGGCTATGATGAAGTCAAGGAACGTTGCCTCAAGGCCGGTATGAATGCTTTCCTTGTAAAGCCAGTAGCCCTTGAAACTCTCTACCAAGAGTTGGAAAAATGGTTGGAGAAGCCCAAGGGGGTTTCCGAAAATGCCAGTTATCCCCTATGGACAGACTCAACGAACGAGGTAAACGACTGCAACCCCAATGCCAATCCCCACGACTAATCGACGCAAGTGGGCTGGTTTGATATGGCCGGCCAGCTTGCCGCCCAAAGCCCCGCCGATGAGTGCTCCCACTGCCATGACCAAGGCAACCGGCCACAAAACCCTGTCCGAAAAAAGGAAAAAGGTGGCTGCGGCAATGTTGATGGCGAATGATATTGCTTGTTTCAAGGCATTTAGCCGGTTCAAGGGGTCATCGAGCATCAGGCCGAGAACAGCCAATACCATCACACTGACACCCGCCCCAAAATAACCGCCATAGACGGAAGCCAAGAAAGCCGGTAACACACCCCTATTTTCTTGCTTATGCAAGAAGCCCGGATGTTCGGAGCGGTGGATTAGCCAGACCCGAAAGCTGTCCTGCACGGCAAGCAGGCCAGTGGCAAATAAGATCAGATAAGGGACCAAAGCTTGGAATGCCGACTCTCCCGTGTGCAACAGCAAGAAACCGCCAGCGGTCCCGCCCATAGCCCCGGCTGGAAGATACAAACAAAGCCGCCTTTGCTGGCCTTTCAAGTCTTTGTATTGCGCAAATGTCGCGGCTAGGTAGCCTGGGCAAAGAGCAACCGTATTGGTGATATTGGCAACCACGGGTGGAATGCCGATAGCGGTAAGGACAGGAAAGGTGATCAGTGTGCCGCCGCCGGCCAGTGCATTGACCGCGCCCGCCGCCACCGCCGCCAAGCCTATTAGCAGCCATTGTATTTCAGTCATCATTGTATACATTCCTGCAATATAGCAGAGACGGGGTAACAACGCACGGGCTAGGTTACATCGGGGTGCGATTAAAAGTGATGCCCACGAACTCGGCGATGCTTCAAATTACGCCGGGAGTGCAAAGCTTGCCTTGCTTGCTCACCCCCAACGCAAGGCAAGCCTTGCACTCCAGCATCACTTTTAATCGCACCCGGTACATCGTGTTTTCAGCAGCTTATTGAGCTTGGGTTAAGTGTCTGCTTTATTGGAAAACAAAATTTATTTGATGGACTTTGTGGCAAACTTGATATTGTTGTCTATACTTGTAAATGATGTTACGCATGATGCCGTTGAATTTTAGAGTCGTAGCCCGGATGGAGCCGCAAACGGCGCAATCCGGGTTGTGTCGCGTACTCCCGAATTGCGCTTGCCAATTGGCTCCATCCGGGCTATGGACTACACAGTTGCATAACTTCAGTTAATCTAGTCGGCAACGTGCCAATCCGGTTTGAGTTATTTCGCTTAGCAAAACAAGTTCGTTGCCAATCCTGTCAATGTCAATCCCAAAGGGGGCAGTCATGGATATTTCCATCCTTAAATACCTTGATATTTTTATCGGTTTCGTACTGGTGATGGCTTTAGCCAGTGCTTTCGTTACCTTGTTGACGCAAGCTTGGCTTTCTTGGACCAAAAAGCGCGCTGAAATACTTGAGCAAGGCATCGCTGCTTTGCTAAAACGGGCAGAACCATCGTTGGGCGATCAGGCCAACGACATTGCGAAAGCTGTTGTAGAGTGGTCACCCGCAAGCGGTAAACCCGGAGGGAAGCGGGATTTAGTCATGAGGGAACAATTGGTTAGGATTCTTCTGGAAATTATGACCGATCCGAACCCGCCGAAGGAATACGAAACGGCAAAAAATGCAATCACAAGCCTATTTATAGATGAAGTGAGCATCGAACATTTTTCAGTCAATCAAACGGCAAAGATAGCCATTGCGAATCTATTCTCAGATGAAGTAAAAACTAACCCCTTAATCAGTCAGTTGGAAAATCCCAATACTGTATTACAAGATGCCGAAAAGCAAGCCATAAAAAGAAAATTGCAAGCCAATACCCGCCACTTTAACCAGAATCATGATTTGTCAGCACTTTTGGCACGGTTGGATGAAAACCGATTGGAACCTAAAGATAGAGAAAATATAAGAAAGCTTCTGATATTAATTGAAATAGCTTCAATAAACGCTAGGGAATTATTACAAACAATTGACCACAAGGCTAGTGAACTGGAAGCCAAAAACCCCGAATTAGCTTCCCATGTTGTCCATGCACAAGCAATCATTGAAGCCAACGCGGGAAAGTTTGTCGACGCGATCATGATGCGCTTTGACAGCATGAGCGAAAGCTTGAAGGCGCTTTTCACTTCCCACTCACGCATTGTGACATTTGTAATTTCGTTGATTGTCGCAGTTTTTCTTCCACTGGACACTATCGACTTGTTGCAACGGTTAGCCACCGATGACAAGCTTAGAGCAACCTTAGTCACCACGGCTATGGAGGTATCGAAAACCAATAACATAGAATGCAATCAACCTCAAAAAGAGCCGAAATCTGGAACGGCAACGGGAGAAGCCCCCAAAAAAACATCAACGGGTGATCAGCAGTCACCATTATCGACTACAACGAAACCCGAAAATGATTTGATCGACTGTCAATCAATCAAAAAAGCTTGGGCGGATTTAAATGAACCGAAATTAGGCTTGGTAACCCATGAGGGTTGGTCGAATATTACAGACCCTAAAAATCAGGCGAACTCTCCGTTCAAATCTGGCTGGGAAGCGTTTAAATTTATTCTTGGATTATTTTTTAGTGCGCTATTGATGACTCTCGGAGCACCTTTCTGGTTTGATGCATTAAAGGACCTACTCAAATTGCGTTCGAGCCTCGCAAAGACAGACGATGAAGCCCGTGAAGCACGGCGCGAAGACCAGACTAAGGCCCAGTCATAGCCCGCCCCGGCACTATAGCCCCGGCAGCAACGGCAACCCGTTTGACGAGCACGAATAACTGATGTTACGCACAAAAGGCCGGAATAAGCTCTTTTTCTGAAGTTTCCGACAAGAGCATAACCCGTAGTGCGGCTTACTTCGCCGGAAACGCCCTCTAGGATGGGCTTATTCCGGCCTCCATCAGGCTCCATAAATAACATCAGCTATTGAGACCGACTCGGTTTTTAAAACCGAGTCGGTTTGACCGAAGCCCGGATGGAGATTGCGTATGGAAGAAAAGCTGGAACTTGGAAGCCACCCGAACATCAGCATACCTGATTAGGAAGATATCTCAGCTATTCCGTCATTCCGGCATGGATCGCCGGAATCCAGATTGCAGGGAAGCCAACAATCTATGCCATCCATGGAGCCTAGGTTCCGGCGATCCATGCCGGAACGACGGAGTTTTTGAGTTTGGCTGAAACAACCTGCTATCAGGTCGGCGCATGGGCTTCAAACCCCATCCATTCCATCCACCCGTTGGAAACCCCTAGGTAAAGGATGTCCGCGCTTGCCCCGTCCCGCCTCATAAGCCGCCAAATCATTTCCCTGCAATGTCAAAAAGCGCTTGCCGGCAGTTATTTTCAGCGCACTGTTTGGTGGCAAGGCGCATTGAACGATGACACGGTCAGTGCCGTCTGCCAAATCAGTCAGCTTGATGTCGATGAGTTTATTCCCCTTGCCCTTGTTCAACACAGGTATTTCCCCGATGGGCAATATTAGCAGCCGCCCTTGCAGCGTGACCACAGCCAAACGGTCGGTTTCGGGATTGCCCACTTTTAGCGGCAACAACACTTCCGAATGCTCTGGCACAGTTAGCAAGCCTTTGCCTGCCCGGTTCTTCGTGGAGAATTCCCCCAGTTTGGTGACAAAGCCATAGCCCGCGCTGGTGGCGAGCAAATACCAGTCTTCATCGGAGCCGGCCAGCACCGTCTTGAAACTTGCCAACGGCGGTGGGTTCAACCGGCCTGTCAGCGGTTCGCCCTGGCTGCGGGCGGAGGGCAGGTCATGGGCCGAAATGGCATAGCTGCGGCCGGTGGAGTCGATAAAATAAGCCTGCTGGCTGCTGCGGCCAAAAGCGGCGGCAAGAAAGCCATCGCCGGTGCGGAAGCCGAGATTGACAGCGTCAATATCGTGTCCCTTGGCCGAGCGTACCCAGCCTTTTTCCGACAGGATAATAGTCAGTGGCTCATTCGGAATCAGCGCAGTTTCATCAATGGCCTGGGCGCTTTGCCGCAGCACAATCGGCGAGCGGCGGGCATCGCCGTATTTCTCGGCATCTTGGGTCAATTCTTGTTTGACCAGTGCGTACAATCTTTCCTTCGAACCTAGGATGCTTTGCAATTTTTCCCGCTCTTGGCCTAGTTCGTCCTGTTCGCCGCGTATCTTCATTTCCTCCAGTTTGGCCAGATGGCGCAGTTTCGTCTCTAAAATAGCCTCGGTTTGGATATCGGTGAGACCAAAGCGGGCCATCAACACGGGCTTGGGTTCGTCCTCCATGCGAATGATGCGGATGACTTCGTCGATATTGAGATAGGCGATTAGCAGACCGTCGAGTATATGCAGACGGGCCTCGACTTTAGCCAAACGGTATTGCAAGCGTCGGGTGACGGTTTGGGTGCGGAAAACCAGCCATTCGGTGAGAATCTCGCGCAGGTTCTTCACCCGTGGCTTGCCGTCCAAACCGATCATGTTCAGGTTGACGCGATAGCTCCTCTCCAAGTCGGTGGTGGCGAATAAATGCGACATCAGTTGGGCTGCATCAATGCGCTTCGATTTGGGCATGATGACCAGCCGGGTGGGGCTTTCGTGGTCGGACTCGTCGCGCAGGTCTTCCACCATCGGCAGTTTCTTCGCCTGCATTTGCGCGGCAATCTGCTCCATGATCTTGTTGCCGGAAACCTGGAAGGGCAGCGCGGTGATGATGATGTTGCCGTCCTCTAGCTCGTAACGGGCGCGTAGGCGCACCGAGCCGTTGCCGGTTTGATACAGGCGCAGGATATCCTCTTTAGGGGTGATTATCTCTGCCTCGGTGGGGAAGTCCGGTGCCCTGACCATCTCGCACAATTCTTCCAGCGTAGCCTCGGGATTGTCCAGCAAGCGTATGCAAGCACTGACCACTTCGCGCAGATTGTGCGGGGGGATGTCGGTCGCCATGCCGACGGCTATGCCGGTCGCGCCATTCAGCAACAAATTGGGCAGGCGCGCCGACAACAAGGCCGGCTCTTCCAAAGTGCCGTCAAAGTTGGGTAGCCAGTCCACCGTGCCTTGCTCCAGTTCCGACAATAAGGTTTGAGCATAAGGCGTAAGCCGCGCTTCGGTATAGCGCATCGCGGCGAACGACTTTGGATCGTCCGGCGAACCCCAGTTGCCTTGCCCGTCGATCAGCGGGTAACGGTAAGAGAAGGGCTGGGCCATCAGTACCATCGCCTCGTAACAGGCGGAATCGCCGTGCGGATGGTATTTGCCCAACACGTCGCCCACCGTGCGGGCAGATTTTTTGTGTTTGGACAAAGCCGACAGCCCCAGTTCGGACATCGCGTAGACAATGCGCCGCTGTACAGGCTTAAGACCGTCGGCGATATGCGGCAAGGCGCGGTCGAGGATGACGTACATGGAATAATCCAAATACGCCTTCTCGGTGAATTCTTTCAGGGGGATGATTTCGTGGGCTTGGGAAATGTTCATGCGACTATGAGAGTTGAAGGTTGCGGGGAATTTTAACCCTCTTCGTAGCGATAGCGTATGGATTTTTCCGTTCGCCCTTCGACAAGCTCAGGGCGAACGGAAAAAT
Organism: Candidatus Methylumidiphilus alinenensis; assembly: GCA_003242955.1. Taxonomy (GTDB): domain Bacteria; phylum Pseudomonadota; class Gammaproteobacteria; order Methylococcales; family Methylococcaceae; genus Methylumidiphilus; species Methylumidiphilus alinenensis. The sequence continues at coordinate 9,541 of QJPH01000278.1, read as the reverse complement.
CCATCATTCAACATCTATGCAGCAATTCTCATCTTGAACAAAACCGGGCGGGTTTGGAACCCGCCCCGACGAATCGACATTACGTATCCTGTTTATAATGCATTGATAATGTAGAATTATATTTCCTGCGTAGGGGCGGGTTCCAAACCCGCCCTTATTAATCTTTGCCAAAATGAGAATTGCTGACAGCAGTGGGCTGATCCCCGTATCTACTACGCCGCAGGACCACAGTGCTGCCGACAAAGGGCTGTCGCCTAGTGACGCCCGTAACAACTTTCAAATCAGTTGGTACAATGTTCTACAATTCATTGCTACAGTACACCGCATGTCAACGAACTCCTTTTCTTGGCTACACCTGACAGATTTTCATTTTGGCCTTAAGGGTCAGGATTGTCTGTGGCCGAATCTGCGCCAGCCATTTCTCGATGATTTGGCTGTACTGCATGATCTCAGCGGTCCTTGGCAAGCGGTGCTTACCGCCGGGTCATCAATGATGCCTTCGCCGCCTATTCCGAATGGTGGAAAGGTGCGCCGTACCGCCCAAAGGATATCACCACTGGAATACTCCCCGGCGATTTTTCTTACAGTTTGCCCTGTGGGGACAAAAGCGTCGGTATCGTTGGGCTGAACACTGCGTTCCTGCAACTGCAAGGTGGCGATTATCAAGGCAAGCTGGCCTGGGATGCGCGGCAGTTGCAAGCCGTCTGCGGCGGGGCGGTGGATGATTGGCTAAACCGGCACTCCATCTGCCTGTTGCTGAGCCATCAAGGCCCGGACTGGTTGAACCCCGAGGCGCAAAAGCACGGCGAGAGTGAAATCGCCCCGGCGAGCCGTTTCGCCGTGCATTTGTTTGGTCATATGCATGAGACGGCGATTGAGTATGTCCGTAAAGGCGGCAATCCCAATGCGGTGAGGCTTTGCCAAGGCTGTTCGGTGTTTGGCATGGAGCTATTCGGCGAACCCTCCACGCTGCAACGCAGCCATGGATATAGTGCGGGTCGGATTCAGTTTAACAAGAGGAACGCGAATTTCAGTCTATGGCCGCGCATTGCGACGAACAAAACCGGCCCTTGGCGTTTCATACCCGATCATATACACGCTCATCTGCAAAACGACCAAGGCACAGTACCGGAAACGCTCAGTTTTCGCCAGCCGAAAGCTACCTCTGCCCCGTCTAATGCCAAGCGCAAACCCATAGTACATACGTTCAACTCCTTCGCCCCGCACTCCACGCTACCCGCCCGTCGTGCGTTTTTTGGACGCAAAACAGAACTGGAAACCATCGCCAAATTCTTGCAGCCTGGGCATGTCGGCTGGGGCGTGGTGCTGGACGGGCCGGGTGGCATCGGCAAAACCGCATTGGCCTTGGAAGCTGCGCACCTGGCCCCGGCGGAACATTACCCGCTAAAACTGTTTGTCAGCGCGAAAAACCGCCGTTTGGACCCTGATGGCGAACATCGATTGCAAGACAACCGCGTAGACGATTATTTCGCCTTGTTGACGGAAATTGGTTTGGCCTTGGGCCACGACGACATCCAGCGTTCTCCGCAATACCAGCGGGCCGAGTTAGTGCGCCATGCTTTGTCTAGCCATCGCGCCTTGCTGGTGCTAGACAATCTGGAAAGCTTCACGCGGGAAGAACGCCGCCGGATTTACGATTTGCTGGAAATCCTGCCGCCCACCTGCCGCGCTATCATCACCAGCCGCCGCCGCGACGAGACCGCAGCCCGCACCTTGCGGTTGGATAAACTGGATATCGACGCTGCCAAACAGCTTTTGACGGCATTGGGGGAACATTCGTCGTCTATTGCCAAACTCAGTGATGACGAACAACAACGGTTGTATGCCGAAACTGGCGGCAATCCGCTGTTGCTCACATGGACCGCCGGTCAACTTGGGCTTATCCAAGGCCGTTGCCGCACGGTGGACGAAGCAGTGGAGCGATTGCGCGAGGCGCACAGACTCAAGCAAGTGGATGACAAAAACGACCCCTTGGAATTCATCTTTGGCGATTTGCTGGACACGTTCACAGATTATGAAACCGTTATGCTCGCAGCTTTGGCTCATTTCACCGAACCGGCCCGGTTGGCTTGGTTGCTGCCGCTGGCCGAACTCAGCGAAACCGCCGCGCTGACCGCCTTGGACGATCTGCGCGACCGGGCGCTATTAATCGAAGACGAGACCCATGGCACTTGGTTTTTGCCGCCCTTGGCTGCCCGTTTCCTGCGTCTGCGCCGACCGGAGGCGGTTAGTGCGGCGGGTCAACGGCTGGAAGCTGGTGCTTATGCTTTCGTGCTAGATGCTTACGAAAAAAACTCCCCGTTTAACGAATTAGAAGCGGTTTGGCCCACTGTCAGGGCCGCATTACCGCTTCTGATTGCTGGCGACAATACCCGGCTGCAAACAATCTGTACTATGCTGGAGAACTACCTTCAATTCGCTGGTCTATGGGGCGAATTATTTTGTCTGAGCCAAGAGGCCGAAGCCAAGGCATTGGCATCCGGAGACTACTACAATGCGGGCTGGAGGTCCTATCAGAAGGGCATGACGCACTATCGCCAGGGTGATGCCGATTTTGTATCGAATTGCGCTGTGCGCTGTGCAGATTATTGGCAAAAGGCAGGCGCGGGAATAAGAGAACAGGCTATCATAATTCACCTTCGTGGTCGTGGGTTAAAGTTACGAAAGGATTACCCTTCTGCAATCAAAGAATTTGAAGAATCATTGAAATTGTTGGGTTCCATATCTCCAAATGGCGCTGATATGGCTATCGACATCCTCAACGATTTATCTGAGGCTAAAAGGGAGTCAGGCGATTTAACAGGTGCAGAAATTGATTTCAGCGAAGCTATGCAAATTCGCGCAAAATTAAATATACTGCGCGAAGGTAAACGCATGTTTTTAATGGAGGAACTAATCGCATCGAATAATCTTAGCATTGCTAGATCACTGTTGCGCCAAAATTTTGCAAAGGAAGCCTTGCCACTTGCAAAAGAAGCCGTATCTATTTTCATCCAGCTTCGCCATCCTGAGCTTGCCGATGCCGAGGCTATCCTAGCGGCTTCCGAAGCGGCATGTTCTGGTGCTTAAGGATTCCTGAATAGCATGTTGTTTCAGCTAAACTCAAAAACCGTCATACCGGCAGGGATTGCCGGTATCCAGTCGCCATGGAGGGCAATCCAGATTCACCTCCCTGTGTTCTGGATTCCGGCAATCCCTGCCGGTATGACGAATACGGCTAGGTGTTACGAATTGGCTGAACAATCTTGCTAATCAGGAAACTAAGGCCGAAATAAACTCGCCTTGGCGGGCGTTTCCGGCAAAGCTAGGCGTCCGTTGTGAATTTCGGGGGAAAGCCGGAAACGCCCGTGTACGGGCTTATTCCGGCCTACGGTGTTTATAGGGAAGCGGCGACGAGTCGCCGCACTCCACAAGGATAAGGCTAACCCAACGCGACGATCAACACATGCGCGGTCCCGGAACTTTTTAGTCCGATCACGCTGGCTGCGGCTGCTGAGAGGTCGGCTATCCTGCCACGGTGGAACGGTCCCCTGTCGGTGACTCTGGCAATGACTGATTTGTGATTTCTAAGATTGGTGATGCGAACCAGCGTGCCTAGCCTCAATGTCCGGTGGGCTAGGGTGTGCAGCGACGGGTTAAACCGTTCGCCGCTTGCCGTTCTGCGCCCCGCAAAACCTGGGCCGTACCAACTGGCGATGCCTTTTTGCTGATAATGGCTAGTGGGTTGATTTTCGCCATCTGGGAATGAGTTTTCCTCGGCGAAGGAGATGTGCGGCAAAAAAACTGCCAATAGTAATGCTAGTGTTTTCATAATGTTACCTCAGTTTTAGAACGGTTCGCTCTTGCCCAATATTCGTCGAGACATAAAGGGTCTGGTCTTAGCTGGGTCTGCTCCTATGGTGGTGGTGGAAAAAACGGTAAAAAACTTTGCTTTGGATTCGGAAGGGGAACCCAAAGCAAAGGCTTTAACAACGATGCCCTGATCTTTTGCAAAATCCTAAAAAAATAGCCATCCATGGCTACAAGTTTGGAGATAGCTTATGAAAGCCTTTTGCTGTTTAACACTATAGACAGTGGCTGGTAATAAGTAAAATCAGAAATTATATTGCTATGCATCAAATTTATTGATGCATCAGGATATTGGTCAAGCCGTGCAGCTAGTCAGGAACTGCACCAGCCCGCCCTCCATGGCCTCTGGGTTCCGGCATTCCCTGCCGGAACGACGGCGTTTTGAGTTTTGCTGCGCCCTATGCCTTCCCCCAAGCTGCCTCATCCACCAACCAAACCAACTCGCCTTCGTCCAATTGCACGGTTCCCGCTGGCAGCGTCGGTACGGAATCGTTATGCAGGGTAGCCAAGGCTGCCGCCTTGTCTGGCCCGGTGACTAGAAACAACACCAGATGGGCTTGGTTAATGACATCCAGGCTTAAGGACAGGCGCGTAGGCGGTGGTTTGGGCGAATGGTGGACGGGAAGCACCCAAGGGCCAAGCGGGTGGATGTGGCCGGGAAACAGGGAGGCGGTATGACCGTCTGGACCCATCCCTAAAACGATTAGGTCAAAACGCGGGGTATGCCCCTCGAAGAATTTTTTAAGTTCAGTTTCATAGCGAACCGCGCATTCTTCGACTGTTCCGTCAGTCGGCATGGGGTGGATGTTGGATTTTGGGAGTTTGATTAATGCACCCCCACCCTGCCTTCCCCCGTCAAGGGGAAGGGTTGAAGTCGATGCTGTTGAATGATTGATCGGGTCGATCAAGGTTTCACTAAGCATGCGGAAGTTGCTGTCGGGGTGGTCTAGGGCCAGGAAACGTTCGTCGGCCAAGAAAATGTGCAAGCGGCCCCAGTCGATTTGCCCGCGCCAATGCGGGGTGGTCAACAACCGGTAAAATCGTTGCGGGGTGGAGCCGCCGGACAGTGCCAGACTAAACCTTTCGCCGGTACTTTCTGCCATCAGCCGCACAAGTCGTCGGGCGGATTCTTCAGCCACCCCGTCAGGATCGGCAAAAATAAAAGTTTGTCCGTTCATCGGCTGCGCAGGGATTTGTAGTAGTTTAGTAGGCCATTGGTCGAAGAATCGTGCGAATCCACCAACTTGTCCTCCATCATGTCTTTCAACACGGTTTTGGCGAGTTGCTTGCCCAACTCCACGCCCATCTGATCAAACGAGTTGATGTTCCAGATGGCCCCCTGCACGAAAACCTTATGTTCGTAGAAGGCGATTAACGCACCCAGTGTCTCGGGTGTCAGGCTATGGTAAAGAAACGAGTTGGAAGGTTTGTTGCCAGGGAAGGTTTTGGCCATGGACAGCTTGTCGAGCCGGTCTTCAGGGACTCCTTCCGCCATCAATTCGGCCTTTGCCTCTTCGGTGGTTTTGCCACGCATCAAGGCTTCGGTTTGGGCAATGAAGTTGGAGAGCAGCGCTTCGTGGTGACCGGCCAGCTTGTGATGGCTATGCGCCGCCGCCAGGAAGTCGCAGGGTACGAGTTTGCTGCCTTGGTGGATCAATTGATAGAAGGCGTGCTGGCCGTTGGTCCCGGCTTGGCCGAAAATCACCGGGCCAGTGTCGTAATCCAGTCTTTTGCCGTCAATGTCCACACTTTTGCCATTGCTTTCCATGTCCGCTTGCTGGAGATGGTCCGCAAGAAAATCAAGATATTGGTCATAGGGCAAAATTGCTTGGGTCTGCGCACCGAAGAAGTTGTTGTACCAAACGCCTAACAACCCCATGATGACCGGGATGTTGCGCTCTAAAGGCGAAGTGCGGAAATGCTCGTCCACCTTGTGCGCGCCGGCTAACAATTCTTTGAAGCCGTCCATGCCGATGGCTACGGCTATTGGCAGGCCGATGGCCGACCATAGCGAATATCGCCCACCCACCCAATCCCAGAACTCGAACATGTTCTTCGTGTCGATGCCAAACGCTTCGACCTTTTCGGCATTAGTGGATACCGCCACGAAATGCTTGGCGATGGCCTCCTTGTCCTTCACCCCGGCCATGAACCACTCGCGCGCGGACAGGGCATTGGTCATGGTCTCCTGAGTGGTGAAAGTCTTTGAGGCGACAATGAACAAGGTGGTTTCGCGGTCCAGATTTTTGATCACCTCGACCAAGTCGGCCTCGTCCACATTGGAAACGAAATGTACCTTCAACTCGGGCCGACAGTAGGGTGTCAACGCTTTGACCACCATTTTAGGACCCAAGTCGGAGCCGCCGATGCCAATATGGACTACATTGGCGATGGGCTTGCCAGTGTAGCCAAGCCATTCCTGCGAACGTATCGCATCGCTGAAATAGCGCATCTGTGTCAATACACGGTTGACGCCCGGCATCACATCCGTTCCATCCACGAGGATGGGACGATTGGAACAATTGCGCAACGCGATGTGCAGCACGGCACGGTTTTCCGTTAAGTTGATTTTGTCGCCCCTGAACATGGCAGCAATCTTTTCAGGCAAGCCGGCTTGGCGGGCCAGATCGAACAAATGTTCCAGGGTAGAGTGGGTGATGCGGTTTTTGGAGTAATCGAAAAGAATGTCATCTAACCGCAACGAATAGCGCTCGAAACGTTTGGGGTCGGCAGAGAACAAATCCCGCATGTGAAGGCGGGCAATTTCCCATTGATGTTCTTGCAGGACTTGCCATGCCGGAAGTTGGGTACACCGAACCATGATTTGATTCCTATATTCGCCGTTGATGTTGTGGCCGGCTTCCCCGGCCATAATTTTTATTGTGTCAATGCTACTACAGGCGTAGTGTCGAATAAACCTTGCCGTTTGGAATCAGCGGAAAAATGTGGGTGGGAAAGAGTAAATATGGGCAACAGCGGTCGGAAGGCGCGGAAACAATGTTCCGCGCAGCGAATGTCGTGGCTAATTAATGCCTTTGCTGTTTAGGTACGGGCCGTAGTGTTTGTCAACGTTGGGGATGTGTGTGACCAGCCAATCTTTGACAAAAGCGGTCGTGTCTTGGGTAATATCCAACTCCCCGGCATGGAATTTTGCCGCCACGCCGCCACAGGTCTCAAGCAGTTTGGTATGCTCCGCCTTGTGGGCATCGTAATCGGGATAGCCAGTTGCCGTCATCAGGCGTTCTTCTTCTGCGAAATGGTCAACGACATAGGTAACCAGCGCATCGAGTTTGGCTCCGATTGCTGCGCGGTCCCCAACGGGAACGGCATCATGCAGATCGTTCAGCAAGCCAAAAAGAACCTTGTGCTGGTCATCGGCGATAGTGACACTGGTGCCGAATTCTTCTTTTGTCCACGTAATAAGTGACATGCGTTTACCCTCTTTGAAGTGTTGGTCGGGAATATTATTTTTTAACAGCCCTTTTGAGAGCCGGTGGCATTTTAGCACAATGTACTACAGGTACAGTGGGATTCTAATGGATCGCGAAACACTTTTTTTGAGATTAATGAACAACAGATGTTACGCGGCTATCACTTGTAGGGCGGCCTTCAGGCCGCTTCCATAAGATGCCATTGAACCCCTTATTTAGCGGCCTGAAGGCCACCCTACAACAGTCCCCATGAGGCACTGCGTAACATCAGTGAAAAATACGCACAGGCAAATCACGCGTTACCAGAGTGACGGTGGATGCAGGTATAATGCTTACCAACACACTATTTTAGAGGGGGTACAACCATGAACACAGAACACAAACCCTGGGCGGGAAGGTTTACCGAGGAGACCGATGCGTTCGTGGAAACTTTCACCGCATCAATCGAGTTCGACAAGCGACTGGCCCCCCATGACATTCAAGGCTCCATTGCCCATGCCACGATGCTGGGCCGCATAGGCTTGCTCAGCGAAAAGGAGTGTAAGGCAATCATCCAAGGGTTGGAGGGCATCCTCGTCGACATCGAACGGGGCGATTTCCATTGGTCGGTCGAACTGGAAGATGTCCATATGAACATCGAAGCACGGTTGATTGATCGCATTGGCGATGCCGGCAAAAAATTGCACACCGGTCGATCACGCAACGACCAAGTAGCCACCGATATCAGGCTGTTCCTGCGCACCGAAATCGATTTAATCATCGAACAACTCATCCGCTTGAAAATTGCGCTGATCGATCTCGCAGAACGGGAAGCGGATGCCATCATGCCCGGCTTTACCCATTTGCAAGTTGCCCAGCCCATCACGTTTGGCCATCACATGATGGCTTGGCATGAGATGCTGAACCGTGACTGCGAACGGCTCGCCGACTGCCGCAAGCGGGTCAACATCATGCCCCTAGGTGCGGCGGCTTTGGCCGGCACCAGCTACCCGTTGGACCGCGACCTTACTGCCGAGTTGCTGGGCTTCTCTCTTCCTTCCGCCAACTCCTTGGATGCCGTCAGCGACCGCGACTTCGCCATCGAATTCGCCGCCTGCGCAAGTCTGATAATGATGCACTTGTCGCGCTTCTCGGAAGAATTGATATTGTGGACCAGCGCCCAGTTTGGCTTTATCGACTTGCCGGATGCCTTTTGCACTGGCTCGTCCATCATGCCGCAAAAGAAAAACCCCGATGTTCCCGAGTTGGTGCGCGGTAAGACCGGACGGGTATTTGGGTCTTTGTTTGCTTTGCTGACCCTGATGAAAAGCCAGCCTCTGGCGTACAACAAAGACAATCAAGAAGACAAGGAACCGTTGTTCGACACGGTGGACACTTTGCAAAACTGCCTGCATGCCTTCGCCGATATGATGCCCCATGTCCGCATTAACCGCGAAGCCATGCTTGCCTCGGCAAAGAAGGGGTTCGCCACCGCCACCGATCTGGCCGATTATCTGGTCCGCAAAGGCTTGGCTTTCCGCGATGCCCACGAAATCGTCGGCAAAGCGGTGCGTTTGGGGCTTGAAACGCGGAGGGATTTGTCCGAAATTTCCCTGCCTGAATTGCAAAAGTTTTCGCCCGAGATTGAATCCGACGTATTTGATGTGTTGACGTTGGAAGGTTCGGTGGCTGCCCGTGACCTGTTCGGAGGCACTGCTCCCAAACGGGTGCGGGAAGCGGCCCGTCTTGCTAGGCGTAAACTGGAGGGGGCGAAAAAATCGTGATTACCAATGAAAGGATCACCACCCTGATCGACTTGATCCGTCATGGCGAACCCGTGGGCGGTAGCCGATATCGTGGGCAAATGGATGATCCGCTGTCTGCAACCGGTTGGGAGCAAATGCGGCGAGCGGTCGGCAACCACCATCCTTGGGACGTTATCATCAGTTCCCCGTTAAGCCGCTGCCTGGCCTTCGCCGAGGAATTGGGCGAACGCCACGGAATTCCGCTGGAAGTGGACCCAAGACTCAGGGAGATCGGCTACGGGGCATGGCAAGGCAAAACCCGTGATGAAATCTCCCGCTACGATCCGGGCCTGATCCAGCGTTTTTACCGCGACCCAATGAACAACCGCCCCGAAGATGCCGAAGGCTTGGGCGATTTCCACCACCGCATTGTCACCGCTTGGAATGAAATACTCAATCGCCATGCCGGCAAGCACCTGTTGTTCGTCTGTCACGCGGGGGTCGTCCGCATGGTGG
>QJPH01000154.1 GCA_003242955.1 Candidatus Methylumidiphilus alinenensis | reverse complement strand
ATAACGGCATTGGTCGCCGTATTTTATTATTTTTTTTATGACGATCTATTCGCTTTTATCACCGAACCCGATAACCAAGTAACCATAGGGAAAGAGTTTTTAGGGATTACCCGTGCGAGGGACAGAGAGTGAAAACATTGCCGGACGGGATTTATAATCCCGTCCGCAGCAGCAATTCTCATTTTGGCAAAGATTAATAAGGGCGGGTTTGGAACCCGCTCCTACGCAGAGAATTTAATTTTGAATTATCAATGAATTACAAATAGGATACGGAATGCCGATTCGTAGGGGCGGGTTCCAAACCCGCCCGGTTTTGTTCAAAATGAGAATGTCTGACTAACCCCAGAGTTCCCGGCTCGGCGGGAAAACCCGGCTGCCTTCGTACCGTAGTCCCGATTGGCGATCATTTTGCAGTAACAAGGGACCGTCAATATCGACATAGCTGGCACCTTGGGCCAGCAAGAAAGCCGGGGCCATAGACAAAGAGGTCGCCACCATGCAACCTACCATGACCTTGAATCCACTCGCCTCGGCCAGCGATTTCATCCGCAAGGCTTCAGTCAACCCGCCGGTCTTGTCCAGTTTGATATTGACGACATCATATAGGCCGGCCAATTCCATCAGAATGTCGGCAGCGTGGCAGGATTCATCCGCACAGACCGGCAACGGCCTACCCAGCGTGGCAAGCCAATGGTCACAGTCTGATGGAAAGGGTTGCTCAAGCATTTCCACCCCTAAACGAGCAAGCTCAGGGGAAAGTATTTGGTAATCGTCGGCAGTCCATGCTTCATTGGCATCGACTATCAATCGGGCGTTCGGGGCATTACGCCTCACCGCAACCACCCTGTCCAAGTCACCGGCACCTTGCAATTTCAACTTCAACAAGGGACGCCAAGCTTCACTTCTAGCTGTGTGCGCCAAATTGGCAGGGGTATCGACGCTGAGGGTATAGGCGGTGGTCAGGGAGGTTGGAGCAGGCAAGCCAGCCAGATGCCAAACTGGCTGGCCTGAACGTTTGGAGGACAGGTCCCAAAGAGCGCAGTCTATGGCATTGCGCACTGCGCCGGGGCGGAACTTGGCGTTTAATTCTTCCCGTTCCATGCCTGCTTCCAGTGCAGGGATTATGGCTTTTATGTCGGAGGCAACACCCTCCGGTGTCTCGCCGTAGCGAACATAAGGGCGGCATTCCCCACGTCCGAGTAAGCCATCTTCCGATATCTCGACCACCACCAATGCAACTTCAGTGCAAGCACTGCGCGAGATGCGAAACACCCCGTGCAATGGCCATGACTCCTGCCGTATGTTGACCTCCCGCAAAACTCAAACCATCAGTCTAGGTCAAGGAAGCTTTTCAGTACCTCTGAACGTGCGGGATGCCTGAGTTTGCGCAAGGCTTTGGCCTCAATCTGCCGGATGCGTTCGCGAGTGACATCAAACTGCTTGCCAACCTCTTCCAAGGTGTAATCGGTGTGCATGTCGATGCCGAAGCGCATACGCAAAACCTTGGCTTCCCGCTCACTTAGACCGGCGAGGATTTGTTCGGTGGTTTCGCGCAAACCCGCCACCGTCGCCCATTCCACAGGCGACATGATGCCCTCGTCCTCGATAAAATCCCCTAAGTGGGAATCCTCGTCATCCCCAACCGGGGATGCCATTGAAATAGGCTCTTTGGCTATTTTTAGCACTTTGAGGACTTTATCTTCCGTCATCTCCATGCGCGGGGCCAGTTCTTCCAATGTCGCCTCGCGACCCATTTCCTGGCGCATTTGCCGGGTAACCCGGTTTAGTTTGTTGATCGTCTCGATCATATGCACAGGGATACGGATCGTGCGCGCTTGATCGGCAATGGCACGAGTCACCGCCTGACGAACCCACCAAGTGGCATAGGTGGAAAATTTGAAACCACGGCGGTAATCAAATTTGTCTACCGCCTTCATAAGCCCTATGTTGCCCTCTTGAATCAAGTCAAGAAACTGCATGCCACGGTTGGTATATTTTTTCGCTATGGAAATGACCAAACGCAGATTGGCTTGGATCATTTCGCTTTTAGCCTGCCTTGCCAGATTTTCCCCATCGGCCATGCGATGGTGTATTTCTTTGATTTCGCGGATGCCTAGCCGATTTTCTTTGGCAATGTGCAAAAGTTTCTTTTGCATACGCCTAATTTCATCAGCGTGGGTAGACAAATCCTTGACGTAGGGTCTACCCGATTCAATATGACTGATAAGCCATTCCGGGTTGGTTTCGTTACCAACGAACGATGCAAGGAATTCCGTCTTGGGCATTTTCGATACAGTCACCGACAGGCTAAGGATATTACGCTCTTGTTCCCGGATTTTTTCGATGGCCGAATGCAAAATATCCGTCAGTTCCTTAAAGAAAGGCGGAGTCATTTTGAATTCAAGGAAACTCGTCGCAAGCACGTTGAACGCCTCTTGGGTCTTCAGGTGTTCATGCCCGTATTTATTACGTGCGTTGTGAGCGATTTTGTACTGTTTTTTGAAATTTTCCAACTTCTCTTTGACTAATTCAGGAGCAGGCCCACTTTCAGCTTCTTCAACAATATCCGGGTCTGCCGAGTCGTCAAGTAAGACCGGCTCAGGCAAGTTGGGATCAAAAATGTCCAGAATCAGATCGGCAAGGCGCGTTTCACCACTTTCCAGATGGTCAAATGCCTTGATGAAATGGTCCATCGAAGCTGAAAAACGCACCAATTCACGGGCAGACTGATTGATGCCTTCCTCAATGCGTTTGGCAATGCTCAACTCACGGTCGCGTGTCAACAAATCAACCGATCCCATTTCGCGCATATACATACGCACAGGATCGGTGGTTCTGCCCAATTCGGAACCCACCGTGGCAAGTGCCGCCGCCATTTCAGCGGCTTCTTCATCATCGTCAGAAACCACGGCTGTAACAGGGATAAGCCCAAGATCGGGTGCCTCCTCGTGTACTTGGATGCCCATACCGCTGATCAGACTGATGATATCTTCCATCTGGTCAGGATCATCAAAATAAGTCGGCAGGTGGTCATTGACTTCCGCATAAGTGAGGAAGCCTTGCATTTTGCCTTTGGCGATAAGTTCTTTGAACTCAGATTGCTGATCTTCTTGATTCATTTTGATATAGGATTGACTTAGGTTGCGCCAAGTTTGAAAACAACGGGAATTGCTGGCAACAGCAATTCTCACAAGGCTTAAACGGCCTATCCATCGTAGGTTTTCGCCTTGTGAAAACTTCTACGCTGACACCGATTCACTTGCCAGATACGATATATGCTTGATAGTGTATAATGCCATCAATTGATTGAAAGCCCACACATCCCACCCCCGGATTTGCTTGCGTAAACGGATTTCTAATCGACCATCAATTATAACTGCATTTGAACCCGGCTGGAATGGCTAAATACCAAAACAAAGCATTGAAGCATTTCACTTGTTTTCTTTTGCCTTTGGCATGGACTGTGTCTATGCTTTTGGGCTGTGTTGCCTAATGCGGATTTGTGACTATCGTCCGTGTAGAGTAATATTTTACTGCCTCACTAACCAACCTACTTAGAAAACGCCCCTGTCCATACTCGACTTTGTCCAAAACTTGTTCACGTCTCGGCAACCGCAGCCCTTTAAACCTAAAGAGCCCACCTCGCCGAAGACCAGCATCTACCCAAGATCAGAACATAACATCTCGCGAACCCTAATCAGCGATCATGCGCTGAAAGTGCTCTATCGGTTACGCAAAGAAAATTATCAGGCTTATCTGGTTGGCGGATGTGTGCGCGATCTGCTGCTAGGGCGGGAACCCAAAGACTTTGATGTCGTAACCGATGCCCACCCTGAGGAGATTCGGGCTGTTTTCCGCAATTGCCGCTTGATTGGCAGGCGTTTTCGCCTTGCTCATGTCCACTTCGGAAACGAGGTCGTGGAAGTGGCGACTTTCCGCGCACTGAACAATGAAGACGGCGAAGGCGACAGGCAGCACAGCCGGGACGGACGCATCCTCCGAGACAATATATACGGCACAATTGAAGAAGACGCTTGGCGTAGGGACTTCACCGTAAATGCTTTGTATTACAACATCCGCGATTTTTCCGTAGTGGATTTCGTTGGTGGGATGGACGATCATAAAGCCGGAATTCTCCGCCTGATCGGAGAGCCCGAACAGCGCTACCGCGAAGACCCGGTGCGTATGCTGCGGGCAGTACGCTTCGCGGTAAAACTTGGCTTTACCATCCACCCCACTTGCGCAGAACCCATACACCGTCTGGCCCCCCTGCTAGAAGGAATTCCTTCTGCCCGCCTTTACGATGAAGTGATTAAACTACTGCTTTCGGGATATTCGGTGCAAACATTTGAGGAATTGCGCCATTTCAATCTGTTTGGCCGTTTATTTCCAGAGACCGAGCATTGCCTGGCAAGACAACCCGAAGGCTATCCATTGGTTTTTCTTGCCAAGGTTCTGGAACGGACAGACGAACGGATACAGCAAAATAAGGGGGTCGCGCCTTTTTTTCTGTTTGCCGCCTTACTTTGGGAACCAGTGCGCATTCTTGCCAATGCCAAGATAAAATCGGGCGACAACGATGTATTTGCTTACCAGGAAGCTGCCAGCGAGGTGCTCACCCGGCAAGTCCGAAGTGTCGCCATTCCGCGAGCGATCAGCCTTATCATGCGTGAAGTTTGGGCACTTCAACCCCGTTTGGAGCGAACCACGGGGGTCAGGCCCTATAAGCTGCTCGGACACCCACGATTTCGCGCAGCTTACGATTTTCTTGTACTGCGCGCCGAAACCGGCGAAGCCGACCAAGAACTTGCCGAATGGTGGACGCATTTCCAAAGTGCCGACGAGGCCCAACAGCGAGCCATGACACGCGAAGGAGGCGCACGCACGGGTACACGCAAGACACGGGTACGCAAGCGCGGTCCGAGAAAACCGAAAATCACCCATGACACATGAACCCCTTAAACCCGTCATAGCCTACCTCGGTTTGGGCGGAAACCTCGACAACCCGCTGGACCTGCTTGCTTCGGCGCGCAAGGCGATTGCCGCCGTGCCTGGAATCCGCGAAATAGCCTTTTCCAGTTTTTATGCCAGCAAACCAATGGGTCCAACCGACCAGCCTGATTATATCAACGCGGTCATGGCGGTGGAAACCACACTACCTCCCCACGGCTTGTTAAGGGCCTTGCTAATGATCGAATTGTCTCACGGAAGAGTCCGCACCGGTCAGCGTTGGGGACCACGAATCTTGGATTTGGACATATTACTCTACGGCAATGGAAACATCGCCGACGAGAGCCTGACCATACCCCACACAGGCATCGCCGACCGTGAGTTTGTTCTTTATCCGTTGGCGGAAATCGCTCAGCCCAATTTAGAAATTCCCGGCATGGGCCTATTGTGCGACCTTGTCGCAGCCTGTCCGTTGCGTGGCTTGGAGGTCATCAGACATGATTAATTCTGCCATCACAATCCCAGAACTTGCAGCCATGAAGGCAAGGGATGAAAAAATCGTCGCGTTGACCGCCTATGACGCAACCTTCGCCCAATTACTGGACGAAAGCGGGGTTGATGTCATTCTGGTCGGCGACTCGCTAGGCATGGTGATTCAGGGCCATGAAACCACTTTGACTACGACACTAGACGACATGGTCTATCACACTCGCTGCGTGGCGCGCGGAGCCAAGCGGGCGTTGCTGCTAGCCGACTTGCCTTTTATGAGCTATCCCACGCCGGAACGAGCCGCCGAAAGCGCCGCACGGTTGATCCGCGAGGGCCATGCGCAAATGGTCAAATTGGAGGGTGGGCGCAGCAGGACAGAAACCGTGCGCTTTCTGGTTGGACAGGGCATCCCGGTATGCGGTCATCTTGGGCTGTTGCCCCAATCCGTCTATCAAATGGGAGGCTACCTAGTGCAAGGCAGGGAAGACCGCTCCGCCCAAACGCTTCTAGAAGACGCTTTGCTTTTGCAAGAAGCAGGGGTTGGGTTGCTGGTCCTTGAATGTGTGCCGGCCACCTTGGGCGAGGAAATTACCCGTGCGCTTGACATTCCCGTGATCGGCATCGGTGCGGGAGCGGGTTGCGACGGACAGGTCTTGGTGCTGCATGATCTTTTGGGCTTAGGCTCTGGAAAACGGCCACGCTTCGTGAAGGATTTCATGGCCGGTGCCGGTGACATTCCCTCTGCCATCCTGGCATATGCCCAAGCCGTCCGCAACGGAAGCTTCCCGGCAAAGGAACACAGCTTCTAACTGATGTTAGGCATGCCGCCAGACGTAGGCCGGAATAAGCCCGCCCCGGTGGGCGTTTCCGGCGAAGTAAGCAGCACTTGTCCGGGTGATGCTCTTGCCGGAAACGCCCGTAAACGGGCTTATTCCGGCCTACGGTGCGTAACATCAGCTTCTAAAATCCATCAAATCCAAAACGGGGGCCAATACTGTTGAATTAAGCACACTCACGAACCAAATCGTAGGGCGGCAATCCTTTGCCGCCGAGACTAACCGTGTGCCCAGTCGGCATAGGGATGCCGACCTACCCCTTAATTCAACCGTATTGAACACGGGGGCAGGCTCCCGTGCCAGACCGACTCGGGTTTTAAAACCGAGTCGGTCTTGATTAATGAAGCCCGCCGGGTACTGGCATCGCATCATCTTTTAATGGCAGCAAACCGACGAATCTTCCCTCGGCCTCGGAAAAAAGGCGGTACTTCGGTTCGCCGAAGGTTCGTAGCTTTTTGGACACTCCCTTGGGTTTGATGGGCATTTGCGCAAGCCATAGCCCGTGGCGAGTCTCGACAGAGATGGTGACAATATCGACTCTGTAGGGCGAAGCCGCTATTGAACCGTAACGTTCCAAGATAGCTTGGTAATTTCTCGCCTTGTCCTCCGGCAGGGACCATGCCTCCATGATGACAGCCACAAAATCGGCATCCAACTCCTTGGCTGCCTGCCGGATACCTTTTGACGAACCATCTTTGGCAGCGGCTGAAGACGTGTCAAACAAGACTGGCACGGTAATGCCGGTTGTGAAGTTTCCAACAAATGCCACAGGATGTAGCGACTGTCCCTCTTCCATAAACTTTCTTGCCGTGGCAATCAATGGGTCCAAGGTATCCAAGTAGGCTTGCGGTATGGTGCTCACGGTTTTCTCCAGGATGTTTCAGTGCAGACCCTATTTTACAATGCTGATGCCCGAACCTTCCATTCCCTACAAACTTTCCGTCACACTGCAAAAAAATGCCTTCAGGTAATCGGTTTCGGGGATGGCCGGGTGGATGGGATGGTCCGGCCCAGGGCCACCTTGGGCGATGAATGCCATATGGCGGTCGCCGTGACGGGCGGCTGCACGAAGGATATCGTGCAGCACTTCCCGGTACAGATGGTGGGAGCAGGAAGCCGAAACCAAAACCCCCCCCGGTACTAGCAGTTGCAGCGCACCTTGGTTCAGCCGTCGGTAAGCTTCCATGCCGGCTTTGACATCCTTTTTGCGCTTGATTAGGGCCGGCGGGTCGAGGATGACCAGCCCGTATTTGCGCCTTTCCTCACGAGCCAGCTTCAGAAACTCAAACACATCGCCCCGCTCATAACTGACCTTGTCCGCCACCCCGTTTAATTTGGCATTTTCTCGTGCAAGGCTAATCGCCGCCTCCGAGCCGTCCACGCAATCAACCGCTTCCGCCCCCGCTGCGGCCGCTTGTATGCCCCATCCTCCGGCGTAGGAAAACAAGTCCAGCACTGCTTGGCCTTTCGCCAGTTTGGATGCCAGCGCCCGGTTGCAGCGATGGTCGAAAAACCAACCCGTCTTCTGCCCACCCATGACATCAATATGAAATTTTACGCCGTTTTCCTCGATCTCAACCGAGCCGGTCAATTCACCGACAACCAGTTTGGTATATTGTTCTAAACCTTCCAGTTGGCGCAAGCTAGAGGTGTTTTTCAAAACGATGGCGCGGGGCGACAGGAGTTTCTCCAAAGCAGAGATAATTTGCGGTTGCAGGTTCTCCATACCGGCGGTGTTGGTCTGCACCGACAACACATCGCCGAAGCGGTCTACCACCAGACCGGGCAAGCCATCGCTTTCCCCATGCACAAGCCGATAGTAAGGTTGGTCGAACAGCCTTTGGCGCAGACCTAAGGCCATCTGGCATCGGTGCATGAAGAATTTTTCATTGATGTTCACCCGCGGGTCGCGGCTTAGGATACGGGCGCAAATCAGCGTGTCCGGATTGACATAGGCAACACCCAATGCCTGTCCTTTTGAATCTTCCACCTTAACCAGTTCGCCGGGCTGGAAACCCTTGACCGGTGTCTGCCCGTTGTCAACCTCATTGCTGAAAATCCAAAGATGCCCGGCACGCAGGCGCTTTTCCTCGTTTTTTGCCAAGCGAAGCGGGTTCATGTTCATGTCGATGCCTGCCTTGGGGTAAAGATACCCATGCTGTTGAATTAAATGTTTATCGTCATTCCGGCAGGGATGCAGGAATCCAGCGTCCATGGATGGCAAACTATCAAACACAGCGGTGTATGATCTATAGATGCATTCCAGTTGACTATCATATACCTGTAATCTGTATTCCGGCGGTTCATGTTGGAGCGACGGGGGAACACAAATTTACAGCATCAGGTCTAAGGCTGAATGACAACTGTCTATTGCGGCGGACAACAGCAACGACCATGCATTGTAACAGTTTGCACCGGCGGACAGGGAATGTCTCCATAGGAACAAAACACGCAGCAATCCCCTGGTTGGGGTTTGAGTAATGTTTTACAGGCCGGACATTCCCAAAAATACAAGCAGGCATCCACGGGCATGGTTTCCAAGCTGGCTTGACCACAAACAGGGCAGGTCAATGTCGATTGGGATTTAATAGAATTGTTTTCCATACTTACAGCATTTTTAATATCAGAGAGTTACTTTTAGGTCATATTATTTTGCAAGGCACATACACGCGAGATGATTTGATTGAGCGTCCTTTATTATTACCCTTTGTTAAGAAAAAATGCTGTACATACAGCGTTTTTAATATCGAATAGTTACTTGTTGGGTTACCATTTTGCAAAGCACAGGCACACAGGATAGTTTGAATGAGTGTCCTTTATTATTTTCCTTTGTTAAGAAAAAACGCTTTACATGAATGCAAATCGGGACTCCTAGCGGTGAAAAAAATGGCACATAGGCCGTTTTGACGGTCAACAAAAGACGTTGCCAAAACGACGGAACACGCCTGTTGCGCCCTTGCGTTGAGGGAAGCCCATAGGTGCATTATTAGTAAGCGTTCACCCCCCCCTGGGAGCGTGGGCGTCTCGCCCGCTGAAATGGAGGCCAAGATGGCCGCGCTGCCGGGAAAAAGCGGGGGGGGGTGAACGCTTACCATTATTATACGCGTTTAAATGATTGGTTGGCATACATTTCTGCAAAAGGTATGTGAAGCATAGATAAATCTTGATATACAGCGTTTTCATCTTTAAAATATCCCTAATAAAGGATATTCAGTTAACTCTGCAAGTTAACTGAATGTCTTGCCCTTTCATGCAAGTTATCAAGTAACTCTTTGATGTTGAAAACGCTGTATCAATAATGCGGCGGCTTCTCGTCAACTGGCTTATTACCTGACTCCTGAGTCTCCGATATTTGCCGGTAACGATCAATCAACAACGTTAGGGTTGCCTCCAATTGTTCGATCTGCCGTTGTTGTCGGCATACCACGTCGTTAAGCGTTTGGATGGCATCTTCTTGGAAAGCCAGTTTGGTTTCGATTTCTATTAGGCGGTGCATTAAACCCTCACAACTCAATCACCCTTAATCCAGCCGCTTGCGCGGCAATGCATTGCTTTCGGTCTGAAGTGATGCAAAGGCTGAAGAATCGAAAAAAACCCGCATCACAAGCCTACGTCTCGTTCATCAAGAATCAAACGGCTAAGCGAAACACCATCCAACACTAGAGGCTGGGCTTTGCGACATTTCCATGAGGGAATGTCGGTAGGCACCGGCACAATGTCGGCAATGGGTTTCCCGTTACGCAAAATACGCACTGGCTCGCCAGACTCAATCAGATCGAAGAAATGTCGGGCATTGTTGCGCAATTCAGTGAATGACGCTTGTTTCATTGAGGTTCCTTCTTGACAGTTTGATGCACATTTAAATGTACGCTATCTTAGCAGCAATTCTCATTTTGAACAGAACCGGGCGGGTTTGGAACCCGCCCCTACGAATCGTTGTTCCGTATCCCGTTTATAATTCATTGATAATATGAAAATAAATTTCTTGCGTAGGGGCGGGTTCCAAACCCGCCCTTATCAATCTTTGCCAAAATGAGAATTGCTGCTATCTTAGCCCACAGGAAAAGTCCAGAACGTTTTGTGTATTCAACCATGCCTGCCAAACTACAAAACGTTAAGAACGGAATTACAAATCCCGTCCGGCTGCGGTTCACCGCTTTGCTCTACGTTGCGTCGTTGCGCCGTTGCGTGAAACCTTCTTTTTGCCCCTCTCACATTGCGATTCCTGATTAGGAAGATGTTTTAGCTAAACCCAAAACGTCGTCGTTCCGGCAGGGATAGCCGGAACCTAGGCTCCATGGACGGCAAGGTTTCATGGCATCCCTGCAATCTGGATTCCGGCGCTCCATGCCGGAATGACGGAATAGCTGAAGCATCTTCCTAATCAGGAATTCTTTTGTCTCACGCAACGGCGCAACGACGCAACGTAAAAGAATAAAACCTACAACACTGGGATCATGTTGTCCAATAGCACTATAATTAGCGGTTCCCAATTTATATGATTATTATGGAATTGACCAAATGACAAATGATGACATTAAATTCTGGCTAGACATCGTCAAGTTTCTTGCCAGTATAGCAACTCCAATAATTGTAGCAATCATCGGTATTTCATTTCTCCGTCTAACAGAAAGCGTAAAAGCTAGGGTTACAAAAGAATCGGATTTTCACAAAAAATGGGCAGAGCAATTCTTTGAATGCTGCCAAGAATTCATGAAGATCGTTGAGAGGGACTTGGCTCTATTAAATGCAATCTCCCAAGAACCGAATAATCATGCCAAACAACGCCCAAGTGCCTCGGCGATTACTTCCTCAGCCGGGAAAGATGCTGCCTCACCGGCATCGAACGCGGCCAACCGCCGCTGAACTTCATTGGACCATGCCGCTTCAACTTCTGCTTCCTCATCCAGACTGGTAATCAGTCTTTCGGCAAGCCTAGCCCGCTCGCCTATGGGAAGCTGCAATAGTTCAGCCTCCAGTTGTTCCACACTATGAATCATGACTACCCCGTATCATTAACATGATAAAAATTGTACATTAGATTTTACAATATCTTTGCCAAAACGCGACGGGGTTTGAACCCCGAAGCTTACGTTTTGTGTATTCAACCATGCCTGCCAAACTGCAAAACGTTAAGGACGGGATTACAAATCCCGTCCGGCTGCGGTTCAACGCTTTGCTCTACGTTGCGTCTTTGCGCCTTTGCGTGAAACTTTCTTTTTGTCCCTCTCACATTGCGGCTTGACCATGCACCAGAGCTAAATTTTTTGTCTCACGCAACGGCGCAACGACGCAAAGTAAAAGAACAAACCCCATTCATTCCCCCAACGGCGCCTTATAGCGCAACGCATCGGTGACATGGGGCCGGATGGCATCCAACATCAGCACATGCAACTTAGGGTTGGCAGCCAGCACATTGCCGGTTTCCAAAAATTTAGTGCCGCCTTCCAAATCGGTGACGATGCCACCGGCCTCCTGAATCAGCAAAACCCCCGCGGCAATGTCCCAAGGCATCAGGCCAAATTCCCAGAAACCGTCCATCCGGCCACAAGCCACCCACGCCAAGTCCAGCGCGGCGGAACCGGGGCGGCGGATGCCTGCGGTGTCCTTCATTAATTCGCGGAACATGCCTAGATAGGCATCAAGGTGGCGCTGATCCTTGAACGGAAAGCCCGTGCCTAGCAAGGCCCCTGTGAATGTTTTCTGCTTGGTGACGCGCAGGCGCCGGTTTTCCAGTGCCGCGCCACCGCCGCGCTTGGCGGTGAACAACTCCTGCCGCATGGGGTCATAGACAACCCCGCACTCGATGTTGCCCCGGTGTATCAGTGCGATGGAAACGGCAAACTGGGGGAATCCATGCAAAAAGTTGGTTGTGCCATCCAACGGGTCGATGATCCAGGTGAACTCACCTTTGGGCAGTCCGTGGCGTCCACCCTCCTCGCCGAGGAAAGCATGGCTGGGATAGGCTTTGCTCAGAATACTGACGATTTCCTGCTCGGCTAGGCTATCCACTTCGCTGACGAAGTCATTGCGTCCTTTGACTGAAATATTCAGGGTGTCTATTCTATCGACATAGCGGACGATCAGGTCACCGGCGGCACGGGCAGCGCGCACGGCAATAGTCAACATTGGGTCCATGGTTCACCGTTAAGATTTAATGCAGTTAGTAAGGTAAAATTTCTGCTAGTATTTTACTCTTTTTGTCCATATTGCTTGCAAAAGCTTAGGTTAATAGTCTTGCCGTCAAATATTCGCATCCTTTTAGTCGCCACCACCCATCCCGGCAACATCGGCGGTGTGGCCCGCGCCATGAAGAACATGGGGCTAACCGATCTTGGCCTAGTGGCTCCGAAAATTTACCCCAGCGAGGATGCCAACGCCCGCGCTGCCGGCGCCGATGATATATTAAGGGATGCCCAGGTTTTTGAAAGCCTGGACGAAGCGCTGGCCGACCGCCAAATGATTATCGGGGCCAGTGCCCGCTTGCGCACGGTGGCCTGGCCCCAGCTAAACCCGAAGCAATGCGCAGAAAAAGTCATTGCCAACGGCAATGTCAAAACGGCCATCTTGTTTGGTCGTGAGCGCACCGGCCTGACTAACGAGGAATTGGAGCGCTGTCATTTCCTATTGCACATCCCCTGCAACCCTGAGTTCAAATCACTCAACGTTGCCGCCGCCGTGCAAGTGGTCGCCTATGAACTGTTCCAAGCAGCCAGTTCGGCTGCTAATCCTCTCCTAGCCGAAGACAGTGACGGGGAACGAGCCGATGGAGAGGAACGCGCCAACGGCGAAGAACTCGAATCTTTCCACGGACACTTGATACAGACTCTTTTTGACATCGGTTTTTTGCACGAAAGAAAATCCTCCCCTACACTGATCCGCCGCTTGCGCAGGATATTCAACCGTTCCGAACTGGAAAAAACCGACATCCATATCTTGCGAGGAATTCTGAATGCCGTGCAAAAACACATCCGCCCAAGTTTGACTGGCCTTGGTCATCGTTCAGCCCAATTGGATGAGTTTGTGGAGTGCAGCGACTCGTCGCAGCCTTTCGTGCCATGCGACGACGAGTCGCCGCACTCCATGTTTGCATTGGACCGTGGGCTGAACGACGACCAAGATAACTTGACTGGACCCACCCTGCCTCCGGCACAGGACTCATGACTATGCTGAAAAAAATAAAAGACGAATTCGGCTGCATCTTCGAACGCGACCCGGCTGCGCAATCTTACTTTGAAATCATCACCTGTTATCCCGGAGTCCATGCCTTGCTATTGCACCGCGTCAGCCACCGGCTCTGGAACCTTAGGCTAAGCTGGCCCGCGCGTTTTCTGTCACATATCGGGCGCTGGCTGACTGGAATCGAAATCCACCCTGGCGCGAAGATTGGATGCCGCGTATTCATCGACCATGGCATGGGCGTGGTCATCGGCGAAACTGCCGACATCGGCGACGACTGCACACTCTACCACGGTGTCACCTTGGGGGGTACCAGTTGGAAAAAGGGCAAACGCCATCCGACATTGGGAAAAGGCGTGGTCATCGGCGCAGGGGCAAAAGTGCTAGGGCCAATCACATTGGGCGATGGCGCGAGAGTCGGCTCCAATTCGGTGGTTTTGAAGAACGTACCTGCCGGGGCTACCGTGGTCGGCATACCCAGCCACCGGGTCAACCCCGACCGCAAGGTGCAAGATGCGCAACGCCAAGCCATCGCCGATAAAATTGGCTTTGAAGCCTATGGCATGACCGCCGACATTTCCGACCCCGTCGCCAACGCCATCGACCATTTACTGGAACATATTTTGAAGTTAAAGGAACAGGTGGAGGCGATGCAAGAAGCCATGCAAGAGCATGGCATTGATATCAACATGCCACTGCCGCAGCAGCAAGATTGGGCGGATTGCCGGGTGGAGCCGGGGGAGGATGGGAGGAATAGTGGTTAGGTGATATCCAATAATGAACACCCCATCCAAAGGCCAAACTGGTGCTTGGCGCTCCCAGAAGGAACGCCAAGCACCAGCTTGGCAAGTTGATTTGCGGAGGAATTGTTCGTGATTTTCGTGGACAATTCATTTCGGTTTTGGTGGATTCGTTATTGGAAATCTCCTTAGGTCAATGAAAGTGCCAAAACGAAGCGCAATGCAAGGGCGCAATAGCCTGTAGTTGCGGGTTCCAAAACCGCTCCTACAGGCAGCGTATCCATCGCTACCGATGCGCCTCCTTCGTCGGCGCATCTTATAGCACTATTGAGTAACGTTCAGCGTCACATCATCAAGGTAAAACCGAAGTGATTTATCCAATGGTGAAGACAGGATGACATCATCATCGACCGGCAGCATCAAGGGGCTGCTCGGTTTACTGCTTTGGAAATATAACCCAATAGTCATGCCCTTGTATGCAGACAGGTCGAAACGATTCTCGGTGTAATTTGCCGTCCTGTTTATACTGGAATAGGTACCGAGTGTGCCAAGAATGTTTCCAGCCGTGTCACGCACGGTGGCGGTTAGCTTATCGTATGACACAGTGCCGTTGGGTGCTGAGCTATCGACCCGCAACCAATAGCTGAGGTTGGCTGTCACGGCATCGGCTGGCAAGGTGACGGGTTGATAGACGCTATCGGTTGAACCGGCTATGTTGGCAAGATGAAGGCTGCCGTAACCACTGCCGGTATGGGCCATGGTCGTAGGGCCATTGGTTAAAACACCGTTTGTCGCAGTCCATTCAGTCACTTGTGGTTCAAAACTGGAATTGCGGATCAACTGGCCTGAAATTACTTTGGCCTTAACAGGTGCTGAAACCCCCACATTACCCGCTGCATCATAAGCTTTGGCGGTAAAATCATAAGTGCCATAGGGCAGTGTTTGCGGGTTCCAATTGACTCGCGATTGATAGGGCGCACTTGTCACCGTGCCAAGCAATGTCGTATTGGCATAGAATTCAACCTTTGTGACTCCTACATCGTCGCTGGCTTGGGCCGCAAAATTAATGGCATCCATACGCGTTTGCCCAGTGGTGGGGGAAGTCAAAGAAACGACGGGAGGTGTCTTATCAGCTTCAAAGATGGCAGTGATATTGGTTGTTGCGTTCATCGTAAAACTGCATGGATTGGCCAAATTACAGGAGCCACCCTGCCATTTCACAAATTTATAGCCAGCCGCAGCGGTCGCAGTCAGGGTAATCGGTGTCCCCGCTGCGAACATTTCCTTGCAGTCGCTTGGACAATTGATGCCCAGCCCGCTCGGTCCATTCACTGAACCATTGCCGCTGATTCCTGTTGTCAATAACGCCCAGTAACACTTACTAGTGTAGAAGGGCTAAAGCCAGAATATGCCGTCGGAAAAGTGGAAAGATAGGCTCTTACTTGGTAGGAATACTGTACACCGTTTTGGATACCTGTCACCAAATAGGAATTCGTTGAGTAATATTGGTAGAGTGCCATTGGGCTACTACCACTCTGTCGCCATACTTCAAAACCTGATTGCTGAACACAGGCATTCGGTACATTACCATTGGGATTGACTATCCAAGTCAAGTATATGGTTAGATTATTCTCACCATGATTGATCGAGAGTAATGGTTTTCCGGGTGTGACAGGAGCCGGAGCGGGTGTTGTGGCACAAGCTGGACTTGAATATTGTGTATCAGTCTTCTTTTCGTAACCAATTATTGTTTTTTTATCTTTGTCATAAATCGGCTTGTTGAGGTCATCGACAGATTTTTCTCCGCGAATTTTATAACAATATTGGCGCGATGATTGTAACCCAGAGTCATTATAGCTACTATCTGAGGATGACAAATAAGCCTCTGTGCTGAAAGCTCCATCTTTACCATTAAAGCCAATCAGCATTGTTAGTGATGTGTAATCATTTATTGCCGACCAACTAAGATTAATACTGTTGCATGAAGTAGCCGTTGCGCTGAGATTATTCGGAACTGTTGCACTATCCCCCAAGGCAATAGTGGCAAAATTCGCCAGTATAAACAAAGCAACTGTTGCCTTGGCAAAATTAAAGATTTTCATAGTGGCCTCAATGACACCGATGCATCAGACGACTCAATTTGGCTTGTTAGGCTTTCTTTATCGAAAAAGAATACCGACTGCAAGCAAAACAGGAATGCTACTTTGCAAGCCGTTTAAAAAATGCTCAGCTATCTACCTGTTGCAAATTGCCAAATTCGGCATTGAGCATACCATTTTGGATCTACATATCCTGATATGAAAATCTTGCTTTGTGTACGAGAAGCCGCTAAAAAAGTTGCATAAGTTGTCATGTCGTTACGATCCAGCCACCATGTATGAGTAGTTCCCGTCGGCCACCACCAATTTTG
Organism: Candidatus Methylumidiphilus alinenensis; assembly: GCA_003242955.1. GTDB lineage: Bacteria > Pseudomonadota > Gammaproteobacteria > Methylococcales > Methylococcaceae > Methylumidiphilus > Methylumidiphilus alinenensis. The sequence continues at coordinate 18,837 of QJPH01000154.1, read as the reverse complement.
TTGAGCGCAATATTGTAATTGCCATCCATCGTTGCCCCCCACATAAGACGCGAATACGACAACATAGGGGTCAGTCGTTTGCCCACCAATCCCAAGAATTTTAAACGTACCATAGACGTTGGTTTCGGCAGCAACCGAAGAACACCAACCGATCAACAAAGCAAACACAACAGAGATTAGGCGTTTCATGGTACAGTCTCCACTTTAATGAGATAGTAAAGTCAAAGCGGCACTGGATCAGCATGGCTATGAAATTCATAGTGCTCTGTATCACCAAGTGCGTACCCTTGAATGTTACACAAATTTAGCCAAGTCGAAATATGCCGTCATTCCGGCATGGACCGCCGGAATCCAGGTTCCATGGATGGCAGGACTAGCCGGGTTATCTTACTCGCCGCTTCCATAAATGCTTGATTTTGCATCGCTGGCAACTGGCAGATTCACTTCCCTGTGACTGGATTCCGGCGGTCCATGCCGGAATGACGTGCCTCCGACACTGGTGTATAACGACGAGCGCAGGGACGTTGGAACGATTGAAAAATATTTTTATGCTAAACTTGCACGTAGTGTAAGATATTCATCAATTTTCACCACCACCTGCCCGTTTCATTTTGCAACTTATAGTGTGTAACGATGCCCATCCATGAAAAAATCCGGCTGCCTCGGCAAGTGAAAGGGTTGACGCAGGAGGAGGTGGCTGACAAATTGAATTTGTCCGTCAATGGGTATGGCAAAATAGAACGGGGCGATTGTGATATTAATCTGACTCGTTTGGAACAAATTGCAAATGTTTTTGATGTTGAGGCAATTGAGTTATTGGGTACTGTGGATAAAAATGTTTTTAATCTAACTTGCACAAGTAGTTGTACTAACTATTCGACAAACAATATGGATACCCAGAATAATCATCATTATTCGACTACCGAAGCCTCCGAGCTCCAATCCGAACTTGAAAAACAACAGTTGATGATTCAACTGAAAGACAAGGAAATTGAATTAAGGGACGAGAAAATCCGCCATTTGACGGAAGTGGTCGAGTTGCTTAGAGCTAATGATTCACTATGAAAACTTTGGTATTTGATCGTTCCCACGCTCCGGCGTGGGAATGCGGCTCCAACCGCTCCAGCGGTTGTTGACGCGGAGCGTCAGGCGATTGGTTCCCACGGAGACCGTGGGAACCATCAAAATCATGGGTTACAATGAACACGGTTTATTCGATTGATTTGGCGGTTGACACAAGTGCATTAAGAAACAAGCCGTTAAATCGCTTGCCTCATTATCGTATACAGGCGGAAATATGACCACCTACCAAGCCATATTTGAAATCCCTGAAAAAGTCTTATTGGCGGAAAAGACCGATGCCGCCAGTTTTGGTCGTGAAATGCAGATGCTCGCTGCGGTCAAGTTGTTTGAAATGGGCCGACTTTCCTCCGGGCGGGCAGCGGAACTGGCCGGTATGCCAAGGGTTGAGTTCTTGCTGAATTTAAGCCGGTACAAAGTTTTCCCTTTAAGTGCCGAACTGGATGAATTGGAAAACGGGCATGTCCAAAGCCATTAGCAACGCGTCACCATTACTCTATCTGTATCGTGTGGGTGCTATTGATTGGCTACCAATAATGTTTGATGAAATCTGGACAACTGAAGCGGTGCGGAATAAATTGCTGGTGGGCCAGACGAAAGGATATGACGTGCCAATTTCAGTAAACTATCCTTGGTTGCGCACGGTCAACCCAAAAAACATGCCTTCGGAATGGCTGGCGTTGGACTTGGGGGCTGGTGAATTGTCCGCCATGGCCTTGGCTTTGGAAAACCCAAACCATATTATCTTGTTGGATGATGGATTGGCGCGACGGACGGCAACGGCGGCGGGTTTGACGGTTTGGGGAACTTTGAAAGTATTGCTTGAAGCCAAGTCTCTCGGTTTAGTGGACAGGATTGAACCCATGATAAGTCGTTTTAGCGAGGCGGGCATGTGGATTTCTGACGATATAAAACGGCGTATCCTGAAACTTGCCGGGGAATAGCCGGGTAGGCAAACGGCTCTATCGTTTGCCCACGCGGAACGAGGTCTCCTTCATACATTTCAGAAGAAATCCCAGAAAACTCGCCAAAGTGATCTAGAGTTAACCCGTCGTCGCTATCGATCCATCGGAGATTGAACCATGAACTCCCAAGAAGCCAATATTACTGAATCTACCGGCAACGTGTTTTTAGACCTAAGGTTTTCATCCGATGAATCGGCTTTGCTGTCTCTACGCTCACAGCTAATGGGTGAGTTGCGTTTATGGATTCAAGCGAGTGGGCAAACTCAAGCTGAAATATCCGCTCGCTTGGGTATCAGCCAATCGCGTGTTGCTGAACTGATACGCGGCAAATGGGATAAATTCAGTATTGAACTGTTGATTACCCTAGCAACGCGGGCAGGAATGAAAGTAAGCTTGGACTTGGCTGATGCGGCATAATCCTTGACCCAAAACCAAGACGAGCATCCTTCAACGGTTCTTTCTGCTTATTTGCAAAAGCCATCCCCAAACTGGAAACCTACCCTGCACACTTCAATCTTCGTGATTTAAGGTGATTCCTGAGAAAGAATATCCCATGAAGAAATTTGATCCGTATAAAAAAATAGAGTCCACGAAAGACACGAAAAGCACGAAAAAAAGCAAGATTCGTTCGTGCCTCTCGTGTTTTTCGTGGACGATTCTTTTGGTTAATTCATTATTGGAAATCGCCTAAGTACCCGCGCCGACGAACTCACTCGTGAGGTGGAGGCGGGAAAATTATCCGTGGTGACTCAAGATGGGCAACCTATTTTTATGGTGGTTCCGTTCGATGAAATATTGGTGCGAGAAGGCGTGAATGTGGCTCTCGCTATCAAACTTTTCGACGAGGAAACAATTTCTCTAGGCAAAGCGGCCCGACTTGCCGGAATGAGCGTAGTTGAGTTCATGGATTGTCTAACGACGCTGCCCACGCTTGACCGGGGTGAGGCTGAAGTTATTGCATTGGCGTTGGAAGTGAAACTCGATGGTACAGAACAGGGCAGGATTTGTATTCCCGCCCAACCTAGAGCGAAGGGAAACACTGTCATTCAAAATGTACGCGAGGTATGCTGTAACTCTTTGCTTGCCATCCGTGACCGCTGGATTTCGGCATCCATGCCGAAATGTCACAGTGTTGGATTACCTCAATACCGATAATGATCGGTCTTGTACGGACCTTCCTTAGGCACGCCGATATAATCGGCTTGCTCCTCGGTCAGTTCGGTCAACTCGGCATTGAGTGTCTTCAACTGCAAGCGGGCCACTTTTTCGTCCAAGTGCTTCGGCAAGGTGTAGACCCCGACCGGGTACTTGCCTGAATCCTTCTCGCCCCACAACTCGATTTGGGCAATGGTCTGGTTGGCGAACGAGGAACTCATCACATAAGATGGGTGGCCGGTTCCGCAACCTAGATTCACCAAACGCCCCTTGGCCAGCAGGATGATGCGTTTGCCATCGGGGAAGATGACATGGTCCACCTGTGGCTTGATTTCTTCCCACTGGTATTTTTCAATCGCAGCGACTTCAATCTCATTGTCGAAATGGCCGATGTTGCAAACAATGGCCTGATCCTTCATCTTCGCCATGTGATCATGGGTGATGACATGGTAGTTGCCGGTGGCGGTGACGAAAATATCGGCTTTGTCGGCGGCATAGTCCGTGGTGACTACCCGGTAGCCTTCCATCGCAGCTTGCAATGCACAAATCGGGTCGATTTCCGTCACCCACACTTGGGCGCGTAACGCACTCAAAGCTTGGGCGCAACCCTTGCCGACATCGCCATAACCGACGACCAAGGCAACCTTGCCGGCGATCATCACGTCAGTGGCGCGTTTGATGCCGTCCACCAAGGACTCGCGGCAACCATACAAGTTGTCAAACTTGGACTTGGTGACCGAGTCGTTCACATTGATCGCGGGGAATTTCAGGTCGCCTTTGGCATGCATCTGGTACAAGCGGTGTACGCCCGTGGTGGTTTCCTCGGTCACGCCTTTGACCTCGGCCAGACGGGTGGAATACCACTTTCCATCAACCGCTAGTTTGGCCTTGATCGCGGCGAACAGGATACGCTCTTCTTCGCTGCCCGGACTGGCGAGTACCGAAATGTCTGATTCCGCACGGGCACCTAAGTGCAACAACAAGGTCGCATCACCGCCGTCGTCCAAGATCATGTTGGAATAGCCGCCGTCGGCCCATTCAAAGATGCGATGGGTGTAATCCCAGTAGTCCACCAAACTTTCCCCCTTGACTGCGAACACCGGAATGCCTTGGTCGGCAATTGCGGCGGCGGCATGGTCTTGGGTGGAGTAGATGTTGCAGGAGGCCCAGCGCACTTCCGCGCCTAGTGCGACGAGGGTTTCGATCAGCACCGCCGTCTGGATGGTCATGTGCAGCGAACCGGTGACCCGTGCGCCTTGCAATGGTTGGGAGGCGGCGAATTCCTCGCGGATTGCCACCAAGCCCGGCATTTCGGTCTCGGCGATGCGGATTTCCTTGTGACCCCAGGAAGCCAAGGAAAGGTCGGCTATTTGAAAATCGGTGAAGTTGGTTTTTAGTTGCGCGTTCATGGTTTCGTATGCTCCTTAAAGCAGTTGAAAGCCATCTTTCGCATGGGGGGTATGAAGCTCGATACACCGCCATCGGAAGATGGGTGATCGAGCGCCGTTCACATTGGAACACCCTTCCGAGCCTGGCGGGTAAACCGTCGCAGCGCCCCTCGGTAAGGTTTAAAGATGGTATTATACAGGAATGGGAATGCTAAACGCAAAGATTAGATTTGAAGCTGCTATTCCCAAATCGAAACTGCTTTCATGTGACCGAATTTTGCGGTTTCAACGGGGTGATGTGCGCTTATTTTGCTGCCACTGGTAGGATGGATAGTGCGAAACTGCTCTACAAAGCCTTGGTTGAAGTGGCACCTGACTCGGAATTGACACGCTTTCCGTTGCGCTTCATGTATCCTTCCGTACCGGGCAGGCTAGAAAAATTGATGAAGCTGCTTCGGCTACTCAAGCGTTAGTCGGCATTAACGGGGGCAATTATTCTAAAGCAATGCGCTTTTCTTCAAAGAAGCTGGTTGTTATAGATCACTCCGAATGGGTACAATATTTCTGAAAAAATTTCAAAATCTTTGGTCTGACTTCATTTGATTGGTAAAATCCAGCCAGTATTTTTTCAAAAACCACATCACAGAAAGGATCATGTAATGATATATCACCTTCTGCAACCATCCTTTCGGTAGTCGTTGCGCCGAATATATCTGCTTTCCTGTAATACACATAGCTATCATGCTTGATGAAAGGATGGTCTCCATCTTTTAATATACAGGTTGTGTCGTATTGTATGATTGGATCAATGCTGCTGATATTAACCGCCAAAAAGCACTCCTTCGCCAACGCTGGGTAGAAAACAGGGTCGTTACAAATTATGTGAAGATGTTGGCATGACCCTGTTGGAATTAATAGCGAACCTTTGCGAAAAGGTACACACAGGCTCATCTCAACGCGCTTCTAGCCAAGTCAAGATCAACCAGTTTTCTATGCTCCCTAAGCAACACTTGAACCCTTTCTTCTTTGGTTTCCATAGCACGAAAAACTGCCTCTGGTTTAATTGGAAATGAACTGCCATGCGGGTCTTCCCATTCGGCACAATGGTCATGAGTATATTTTACAATCTCAAATCGCCTCATCCGGCCAAATTTTTCAAAAACACCATCCAATATCCCAAGTTCGGCATCGCTCAATTCATCAAAGCATTCGCGGTTAGATGCCGGTTGCCGTAAAGACACTTCATAATTGTCTTCGTCTTTAATCCAGAAATCCCACCCCATTTCAATTGAAGAGCCAAAACCACGAATGAGGTCGCATGTTTGTGACAAGACAGGCCCATGCGGCATTGAAACAAAACAATCGCCGCTGATTGATTCGCCCCATTTCCCCATGGCCTCCCGATCTGCCAGATAGAGCAGTTTCAGGAGCTTGATATAAGCCATTCTTCCACCTCTTTTTTGCAAGAGGTAAGCTGCCATTTGTGCTACGCGTTGTTCAGAAAACATGGTTATTCTGTTAATCCCGTGTTGATACAGCGTTTTTAATATCGAATAATTACAGCATTTTCAACATCAAAGAGTTACTTGGTAGTGGGTATTATAGCACAGGTTATTTGACTGGTTCCCAAGCTCCAGCTTGGGAACCCTTATCTTGCAAGCTCCTGCTTGGTCGTTCTTCGGGAAGCTGGAGCTTCAAAAACCCCATTCCCAAGCGGGAGCTTGGGAACGAGCAAAACCGCCCACGTCCATCAATGGCACATCGGCCATTTCATGGTGGGCCTGACGGGCATTGATCGGCAGCACCGCCGGTTCGAAGCCCGCCGTGTAACCCATTTCCGCGTAACGGTAGCCGGTGGTCAGCGTGGATGGCACGGCATGGCCGCAACCGGCCCGCATCAAGCCTTCACGTTCGACCGAATCGCCACGATGATCCTCCGGCAACAGGTTCCGGGCAATGGTGACTTTGCCTCCGCCAATATGGGTGTGCATGTCGATGGCCCCGGCCATGACGATTTTACCGAGCAAATCGTATTCTTCGGTGGGCTGGTTGTCGCCCGGATTGGCGACGATGCGACCATCCCGAATCCAAATATCGCGGATTTCGCCGTTGATGCCGTGGGCGGGGTCATAGACTTTACCGCCGGTGAGTTTGGTTAGCATGGTAGTGGCTCTCCTGTTGAGTTCTTTATATTATATTCGTTGGCTATTGGGCATATTCGGTTTCCTGATTAGCGAGATGTCTCAGCTATTCCGTCATTCCGGTTTTAGACGCTTTGTTCTAAAGCCATACGTTTTTCTTCAAAATAGGTTTTCACATCCTCGTTATCGACCCTCGCATAAATTTCCTCCACGGTGAGTGTCAAACCGATGGATTCAAAGCACACCTCGTCGCCCATGAAAAAATGCTCCGACACCCAGCCTTTGCTACGCCTGCATAGCTCGACATCGACAATATCTTGCTCGATCAAGACATATTCTTGCAAGGTAAAGATATTAAAATAAGCCAGCCGCTTGGTGGTTTCATCTTTACGGCGAGTATTCTTCGACAAAACTTCGACGATCAGAACCGGGCAGTCTGTGTAATATTCATGCGGGTTTTGCTCGTCACAGACGACCATCGCATCGGGGTAGAAGAAATTATTCCCGACTTTGACTTTCATATCTGAAGCAAAGGGTTCACATGGACGGCCTTTTAACCAATTCCTAATTTCGCCAAACACATTACCCGCTATTCGCTCGTGATTGCGGCTAGCACCGGTCATCGCATAAACCTGTCCATCCATGTATTCATGCTTGGTTTCGCTGATTAGCTCGCTTTGGAGATAGTCTTCTTCGCTGATCCAATAGGTTTTTGGGTTGATTGCCATGGTTCTGTCTATGGTTCTATTAGCATGATAGACACATCACGTAAGGTTGTAACAGGTCTCAAAGAGGGCTGAGATTGAGCAGCTAAAATTGATCTTCCCATGTTAGTGACTACTAATTCATTTTCCTTTTTTGGTGTCCTAGTCATATATCTAAAGCTCTGATTAACTTGGGGAAAGCTATCATAGAGCAATTCTATAAACTCGTGTTTATCGTAGCTGAGTAGCCATGGAAACGTTGCAACCGAAAGAATATCATGTAATCTTTTGTGATCGATTACTTTGTAATAGTACCTATAAAGCTTTCGTCCTTGCTTAAAATAGGGTGGATCAATGTAGAAATAGCGATTTTCATTGTTCTGAGTATTTGCCTTTTGCAGAAAATCAAACGCATCATCAAACCTCACTGAAACTCTATCTCCAAGTAAAGAAATTTGTCGAATCCTAGATATTATTTCTTTTTTATTAAATCGACAGTCTAATTTATAATCAGAGTTCTGAGATTTTCCACCAATAGGGCCGCTGTGTAGAACGCCTGAAAAATTTGTTCTGTTAAAAAATAGGCATGCCAACGCTAAATCAGCAATAAGTTCATCTATTGGTATTTCATGTTTAAGAAGGACTCTGAGTTCGTGCCAAGTATCCATGTTGACATTAATTTCTTCTATAGAAGACAGCAAAATATCCGTATGTTCAAAAACCGCTTTCCAGAACGAGTAGAGCAGTGGGTCTCTCTCCACAAGCGTTGCATGGCTGACGAGATTATTTGCAACAAGTGACAGGGACACGATGCCGCTTCCCGCATAAGGCTCTACAATTTCCCTTCCTTTTAAACCATGGACTTCAATAAACTGAAGAACAACATTCAAAAAAGTGGCCTTGCTTCCCGGATAGCGCAAGGGGCTTGTTATTTTGTTAAGAATACACACAAGAACCCCTAAAGTCATTAATTACCTTTTCAATCCAGTTTGATATTTCAACGGCATCATCGATTCGCTCAATCACCAAGTGTTTACGGTTTCTACCGAGTTCAAGTCCTTTTCTTGCTAGAGCGGGAATAAGGAGCCTATGGTAGATATGGCCTAAACGTCTGGTTAAAACACCAAGTCTATCGCTAATATTCTCGTTTTTTACTGGCTCAATAACAAAGGGGATGAACATGGCCGAAATGGGGGTACTTGCTGGTATAGGAGATAGCCAGTTTCCATGAAAAGCTTCAATAGCTCCCTTTATGCTCTTATCAAGCCAATTATTGCCTGAAGCTACTTGCCCTAGAATATAATATGTTCCAGGGGCGGAATCTGCTCTTGGATGCCATGAGATGACATCAATTTCTTCATCTTTCGGACTTTTAGAAACACCAGGTAATGGTGTGTCCATGACCTTCCCATCACCAAAACGTTGGTAGATGATAGTAAGTTTCTCTAGAAAGCCCGATTGATCGGGGCGTGGAAACCCAAAAGAGTACGAATGACCCTCAACCAGACCAGCAGCAGCCCAAGTGGCACAAGCTTGGAAGAGGTCTCTGACTCGATTGTTAATGATATAAAATGAAGGCTTATCAAATATTACTTTATTGTTTGTATGCGATATAAACAAACAAAAAATATAGATATTTGATCCATCATTTAAACCATCATTCAAAAATATCAATTCTTGATCATTGTCACTGAATTGAAAAGGATAACATTCGCCCAATTGTTCCATTCTATCTCGGATTTCTTGATAGATTTCTTCCAGAAAGTCCTGAGCCTCCACTGTATTTCCCTCAAAATCAGCATCTTCTGAGTTCTTGCGTTTATCCCAAACACGAGCTAGTTCATGCAAACTAACGGCATAATATTCTGAGGATAAAGTATATAGCTCAAACCAATCACAAATTTCTTGGCTTCCACAATCCAAAGGGAGTATAGCTAGAGGAGTTTCAATCATTAATACTTTCCATTTGTCTTATTGCTTCTTCAAAGACTTTTCATGCTTACGTTTCATGGTTAACATGAGCATTTCTGACTTTTCAGACAGTTCTTTTGCGATTGACAACAAGGCAGTTGAGCCATCATATTTTGCTAACAAGCCAACTACGGCATCAATCTTCAAGCTCGCTTGCACCAATGCATCACTGAAAATCTCATGTGGCTTACGCGTTTCGTTATGTGCTGTTTCGAGGTCGGAGCCACCTCTAAGTTTTTCCAATGCGACAGGATGGGCCAAAACTTCGCCAATGTGTTTAAGATCAGGATTTTGGCTCTTGATAAGGGAAGGTTTGTCGTCTTGCTTTGATCCATAAATGTATGTCAAAACTTCCTTAAGGTGTTTGCTTTTTGTCTTATCTATGGGGTGATCGCTTGGATTGGCATTCCAGCCTCTTGGCAAATTCAAAAACTCTTGGTATTCCTTTCTACCTAAAGCGGTATATAAATGGGAAAACCCGAAAGGGCCGCGTTTGGAACGGTCTTTGATGCTAAACAGGCGTTCTTCTTCGGCCTGTTCCAGAATCAAAATCGCACCAATATAGGATCGAATGGTGTCATTATCATCGCCAAGTTGTCTTGCTATGGATTCAATCGTCAATCCTTTATCCTTGTCCCTTTTGTACCAGTCAGCGACAAACCGTGCTTTGGCATAGGATTCCCACCGATGAGGGCCATTAATATGCTTAAAACCAATAAATGCCTGGGCATCGGAACGTTCCTTAACCCGCCAGATGCTGACTTTCTCAATAGAATCTAGCGTAGACTGAGGAATGCTGGACGGCATTGATATCCTGCAATCTTTAGCAAGGCTTCTATTCTGAATTAGCCTAATTGAGGCAAGACGCCGATTTCCTTCCAAGACAGTGAAGGGGCCAAACTCGCTATCACTCGATACAATCAACGGTTCAAGATTGAGATAGCCATTCGCGCAAATTGACTGAATCAACTCATCTAAGGCAGCAATATCACGCAACGAGCAAATAATGCTCTTTTCATCATGCGATGCCAAATCATCGCCTGTGAGAAGACGTGGATTTTGATAATCGAACTCCAATAATGTGATTGGACAATCTGGAGTGGGTACACCTATTTTTGCACGAAAAGTAGACACCTTAAGTTTTTGCCTTAAATCTGGTTACTTGTTCAATGTTGAGTTTTTTCACAACACCCCCTCAATCCCCTTCAACACCTCCGCCCCGCTAGTCAACCCCGAATCCCTTAGCTTGCGCAAAGGCAAGCACACCACATTGTCACAACGATACATATGCCCCGCGTGGTCGATGCCCGGTGCGCCAACAGGAATGAACACCTCCGGCTCTTTCTCGAACACCATGCCAGACCGGCCTATTACAATGGTCGGAATGGATGCGACAGGCGGTGTCTGCTTGGCATTAATCGTTGCAACCCACACCAGCACATCAGCCTCGCCATTCGCCAGCAGCCGACTGGTAGAGTTGTGATAGGGGTCATACTCAGGATAGCCACGCGCATAGCTGATGCGGGTCGGATAGCCGGTTTGCCAGGCGAAGACTTGGCTGGCGGTGCGGTCGCCGTCTTGCCCACCCAAGGGTAATACGGCAGAGCGGGTGGCACCTGACTTGTTTAAGGCGACGACGGCTTGGCAAAGTTGCTGCACGGTCAATTCGGCATGGGCATAGTTCAAATGACCGGCGGCCCAAGTCACTACGCTGTAACTCGCCGCCTTCAGTTTGTCGATGACGGTTTGCAACTCGGTCACTGCAATGCCGCCAATGGATTCGGCTTGCAAGCTTACGCCTCGCGCCAAGGCATTTAAGGCGGCGGCGACTTCCGGGTAGCTTTCGGCACTGCAAGGCAGCACTTGCGCCTTGCGTCCACTAGGAGAGGTGGAGGCATCACCGGCAGGGGTCCGGCCTATGTAAATAATTTCGCGCTGACTGGTATCTTGTCCGAACAGGGTTTCTTTATTCCAGACAAAACGTTCAAAGAACCTAGGGAAATCGGCTTCAATGTCACTTCCAAACACGACCACCACTTCGGCGCGGTTTTTCAATTCGGCCAAGGTGCAGGCGACCCAGCCGGTATCGGACAGCACCAGCAGATTGCGCAAACCGCCTTCGGCGCGGGCCTGGTCCAAAACTGCGCCACACCGGTCAGCCAAAGACAAAGCGGCACGGGTGTCGTTGACATCGGTGCCGAAACCGCCGAACAGCGGTAGCCGGGCATCGCGCAAATAGCCAGCCGCCGCCGCGACTGCTTGATCCAGCGTAGCATTTTTGCCGCCTATGCGGGGTTGAGTGTCGGTGGGCACTTGCTCGAAGCCGGCTCGGGTGACGGCATCGCCGTTTTCCAACACCTTAATCACGTTGCCGGTAGCCTGAATCTTTAGATCGTCGGAACTGATGCCGCAAAATGGGCTAGGGACGTTTTCCCAAATTTGGCTGCTGCTGTCGGTCATGTCCTTCCCTCTTTAAGTTATCGTATTAAATTCGGAATATTGGCAAAGAATAGGTAATTCAGGTTTTTTTTTCAACTTGGATCGCCTAGCCACTGTTTATTTAACCCGCAAGGGTAGTAAGATCAAGCAAAAAGAAGTGCCTAATTAACTAAGGAGTCGATTCCATGGCCCAAAACCGACGCAAGTCTGCCGCTAAATCGCCTGAACCACCATCCACCCCCGCTAGCGGGGCCGATTACAGTCTGGTTGGCGAGAATAAAGGCCACTTCCAGCCTCCCAACCCAACGGCCGCCGAGGAGATAGAAGCAATCAGCCATGGACCTACAGCCATGCTGGTGGCAAACGCCCCGCATGGGACCGATGAAGACAGCGAAGACGCCGAATTGCCCTTGGGGTATCCCTATCCCGAGCGTATTCGCCGACGCGAGTACGAACGCAACAAGCAAGACTTACAGGTCGAATTGCTTAAGGTGCAAAGCTGGGTCAAAGCAACCGGCCAGAAGATCATTGTACTGTTCGAGGGCCGCGATGCCGCTGGGAAGGGCGGCACCATCAAGCGTTTCATGGAGCATCTCAATCCACGTGGCGCCCGCGTGGTGGCACTGGAAAAGCCCACCGAGGCTGAACGGGGGCAATGGTACTTCCAGCGTTACGTCAACCATTTCCCCACTGCCGGTGAAATTGTCTTTTTTGACCGCTCTTGGTACAACCGCGCAGGGGTGGAGCGCGTCATGGGCTTTTGCCGCCCACTCGAATATATGGAGTTTTTGCGTCAGACCCCAGAGTTCGAGAGAATGCTGGTTCGTAGCAACATCAGGTTATTCAAGTACTGGTTTTCGGTCAGTCGTGACGAGCAACTGCGTCGCTTCATATCCCGCCGTGACGACCCGCTCAAGCACTGGAAGCTAAGCCCCATTGATATCAAATCGCTAGACCGCTGGGACGATTATACTGAGGCAAAGAAAGCCATGTTCTTCCACACCGACACAGCCGACGCGCCATGGACAGTGATCAAATCCGATGACAAAAAACGTGCGCGCCTGAATTGCATGAGGCATTTTCTCTTTTCACTGCCCTACCCCGACAAAAACCACAAAATCGCCCATCTGCCTGACATCTTGCTGGTTGGTGAAGCTTGCAAGGTTTTGGAAGAGGACGAAAGGATTATCAGCCATTTTTAACCCGCCCTTTGATGAACTGCCATGAATCCCTTACTATACAAAGCTCACCCTTTAATGCACCTAACCGTTGATTTGCTGGCGAATCCGGCTGCACATTCTTTTCATGATGCCCTCAAGGCGATCCTGATTTATCTTGCCATCAATCTAGTCTGGGCTATTGGGCTGTGGCAAGGCACAAGGAAGGTGACGGAGGTTGCGCCGCCGTATTGGCTGGCCTATTTTTTGGCTTTGCCCTCGCTACTGTTTTATCTACCGGCCATGGCAACTATTCTAAACGATATCATAACCCATCAATTCCATTTCGCCGAACGCTTTATTTTAGTCTTTTGCTTGGTGGTGGCAACACAAATACTTGGGGTATTTTACGCCGTGGCAATTCGCAACCCCCGCAACGGAATGCCCATCGGGCTGCAAGACGGCATGGCGGTTTCCCTATGGATGTGGCTGTTTTCCTTGCCTATCGGGTTGGCCCTGCTGTGGCTGAACGACCACATGAAGATTATATGAGGTTTCATTGAGGTACCCTTGCCAATTCGCTGCTAATCCGTTCTTTCAGTTCCTTGCCGTCGTGGTAAATGAACAAAACGCGCAGATGGTTGAACTCAGCCGCCTGATAGCCCTCGTCTTCGCCCATGCAAAGCAAAGCCGTGTCCCAGGCATCAGCCCAAGTCGGGTCGTCATGCAACACCGTGACCGACAGCAGGTTGTGGTCAACCGGCTTGCCGGTCTTCGGGTTGATGATGTGTGAATAAACCTTCCCGTTCTCTTCAAAAAAATTACGATAAGTGCCCGAGGTGGTGACCGCCTCGCCGTTTACTTGGTTAATGGCGATAATCTTCTGCACTTCACGGCTGAATGGCGTCGGTTTCTCAATGGCAATTCTCCATTCATCGCCATTGGCTTTGCGGCCCTTGACCTTCATTTCTCCGCCAATTTCCACCATGTAGTTCTGTATGCCCTTGGCTTCCAACAGATTGGCAACGGCACCGACCGAATAACCTTGGGCAATCGAAGACAGGTCAATTCCGACTTCCGGGTCTTTTTTCAATAGGCGCGATTGCCCTTGGTCAAGCTCAATTTTGTCCATGCCAACGTGGGTTAGGGCCTTGTCGATGTCGGCCTGTTCCGGCACCTTCATTTCATGCTTGGAAAACCCCCAAAGATCAAACAGGGGTTTGATGGTAAGGTCCAGGCATCCATTGGAATTGGCACTGACTACCTTGGCAACGGCAAGCAGATCGGCGATTTCCTTAGAAACGGGCAACCATTGGGTCGTTTTTTCCCGGTTAAGTTTGGAAATCTCGGAATCTTCGCGATAATTAGACAGCTTGACATCAATATCTGCCAAAGTCTCCTCCACCGCCTTGTGCAAGTCATCCAGCTTCACGTCCGGGCTGTTGAGAACCATTTTTATGTGATAGGTGGTGCCTTGTGCGACACCGCTCAATTCAGCTTCTTCCTGCCCCTTCTGGCAAGCGGCAAGGAAAAAAAATGTTGAAAAGGCAATTAGTTGTCTCTTGCTTAAATTCATATCAAAAAGCCTATTTTAAATTTACTACACATTTCCGTCTACAGGTTTGCGAACATACGCGGTATTATTAGCACATAATAGACCGCTACCAATGTCGAGTAAGCGTTCACCCCCCTGGGAAAGCGAGTGTCTCACCCGCCCAATGCGGGCAGGATGCCCGCGTTCCCAGGGGAACTGAGTGTTTACAATAGCGGTCATCTCTACTCTGACAACCCCTTAAGCGCTTTGCCGAATAAACAATAAACGAAGAGGAATCTATGCGAAACTGGAAAAGCATGCTGACGATCATCGCCGTGTCGCTTGGTGTACTGGCTGCGGTTGCAATTGCGCTGGGCATCATGCTGACTGATTTTCTGGTCGACTTCTGGTGGTTCACCTCGCTGGATTTCGGTAGCTATTTCTGGCTCCGAGTACTCTACCGTTATATCTTCTCCGGCGGTGTGACGATCTTTTTCTTCTTGATATTCTTCATGAATTTCTGGGCGGCATCGCGCTATCTGGGGGTAGACCGGAACGCGTTTTCCGCGTTGGGGCGCAATGGGACCGAAAACAACTACAGAAATGTGTTGCAGATGTTCCAAAGCGGTTCCATGCGGGTCTACATACCAGTTTCGCTGATTCTGGCGATTATGATCGCAGCGCCTTTCTACAGCCAGTGGGAAACCGCACTGCTGTTCTTCTTCGCTCCCGATTCAGGAACACTCGATCCGGTTTACCACAAGGACATCAGCTTCTATCTGTTCCGTCTGCCAATCTTTGTCGTTATTCAAAAGGAAATGTTGATCGCCTTTTCCGTTTTGTCGCTTGCCATTGCCTTTTTGTACTGGCTGGAGCATCAGTTAACCCCCGAAGACAAAAAAGAATGGCCCAAGGGCGCAAAGATTCATATGAGTGTCCTAGTCTTCGTAACCTCAGTGATCTTGGCCTGGGGCTTCAAGTTAGACTTGGACGATTTGCTTTACACCTCGGTGCATGAGCCAGTCTTCTTCGGACCAGGCTTTGTCGAAATGAACTACTTGTTGCCACTCATCTGGGTTTCGGTGATCGCCTTGTTGGCGGCAACGGTGACGGGAGTTTACTGGCCACATTCCGGCAAGGGCTTGAAGGCGACCCTAGCCTTGATCGGTGTCTTCCTATTGGCTTGGGGGCTGCGGTTTAGCGACTTTGTGCCAAAATTTCTGGACCGATTCGTGGTAAAGCCCAACCCCGTCAAGTTCGAACGCCAATACATGGACAACAACATCAAGGCAACCCTGAAGGCATTCGACCTTGAAATCATCAACACCATCCCAGTGACCGCCACCACCGGAACCGATATGATCGAACCGGAAATGCGCCTGTATTTGCACAATATCCCGGTATGGGACCCCGAATTCCTCGACGATGTCTATCAACAATTGCAAGGCATAAGGCCCTATTACAATTTCACCGACGTGGATGTGGGACGCTATCAACTAAACGGGCTGATCGAGCAAGTCAACCTAGCCGCGCGTGAAATCAATATCGAAAAACTGCCTCGCGAAGCGCAAAATTGGGAAAACACCCACCTGCGCTTCACCCATGGTTATGGCGCAGTGGTTACGCCTGCCGCCCAAGACGGCGAAAAGACCATGCATTGGTTCCTGCGCGATTTGAATTTGCAATCTGATGTTGGGCTAAATATCGAAAAGCCGGATATCTATTTCGGCACTGAAAACCTTAATTACGCCATTGTGCCAAACAGGCTGAGGATTCCCGACATTTCCACTTTCGATGACATGGGTTCCAGTCAAAGCTACTCGGGCAAAGATGGCGTACAGATTTCGTCGCTGTTCAGGAGACTGCTGCTGTCCATCTATTTCCGGGAAGAGAAATTATTTTATTCGGTCAACGTTACTCGTGAAAGCAAGGCATTGTTCCGCCGAAATATCACAGAGCGCATCAAAACGCTAACCCCTTATCTTTCACTCGACAACGACCCCTATATCGTAGTAACGCCGAAACGAATTTACTGGATACAGGATGCTTACACGACTTCGGACTGGTATCCTGCTGCCAAGGACTACACATTCAAATTCCAAGGCTTCAAGCAAGAAGACAAAAAGAGCTTCAACTATATCCGCAATTCAGTCAAAATCGTCGTCGATGCCTTCGACGGAACCGTGGACTATTATATCGCCGACCCAAAAGACCCTATCATCCAAGGATTTAACAACGCTTATCCCGGGTTGTTCAAGGACATCGCAACGATGCCTCCGAGATTGCGTGAGCAAACGCGCTACCCACGCGATATTTTCCAAGTGCAGATGGGAATCTATGCCAAATACCACCAGACCGATCCGGCTTTGTTTTACCAGCAGTCAGAAACATGGGATTTCGCCAAAGTGGGCGAAAAACCGGTCGCTCCCTATTATCTGACCACGATGCTGCTAGGTGCGGACGAGATGCAGCCTTTTGTGTTGCTCAACCCGATGACACCCATAGGGCGCAACAATCTCAGCATGCTGGCGGTGGCCGGGGCGCACAAAAACGATTCCCCCAACGCACCCTATGAAAGGGAAATCGTTGTTTACAAATTCAGCCGTCAAGTGCAGGTTGACGGACCCTCGCAAGTTAATGCATTGATTGATCAAGACCCCCAAATCTCCCGCTTGTTCGCGCTATGGGACCAAAAAGGCTCCCATGTGGTGCGTGGGCGCATCATCGTCCTGCCGATTGGCAAATCAATCATCTATGTGCAACCGGTTTACCTAGTCTCGACAGGAAACATCAAAATTCCTGAACTTGCCCGGATCATACTTTCCATGGGCAATATCGTCGTGATGGACACTAGTTTGGAAGGGGCATGGAATCAATTAGAATCCCGTTTGCGCAATGACCAGCGGTTTACCCCGGAAGGCATCCCAGACCCAAACGCACAACCCACAGATGAAAAACAGCCTAAAGCCGGGCCGATGTGAAAATATGAACCAACCCGACGTAATCATCATCGGCGGGGGCGTTTCCGGTCTATTGAGCGCCCGCGAACTCTCATGCGCAGGAAAACGCGTAGTCTTGTTCGAAAGGCAGGCACTAGGCAAGGAGTCATCATGGGCGGGCGGGGGCATATTGTCACCATTGGTGCCTTGGCGGGCAGCGGAACCTATCACGGCACTGTGCCGATGGAGCCAGTCAGCTTATCCTTTATTGGCGGAGGAATTGCAGGCAAGCACAGGCATAGACCCGGAATGGTTGCCTAGCGGCCTGTTATTCACCGATTGCGAGGCGAATGAGCTTGCCCAGTCTTGGGCCGATTGCCACGAAACAAGGTATGACACGTTGGCTTGCAATGACATAGCCCACATCGAGCCGAATATCAACGCTACCCTGAATAATCCCCTGCTACTGCCCGATATAGCCCAAGTGCGCAATCCCCGCTTGTTGAGGGCGTTGAAGCTTGATTTGGCGCAACGTGGCGTAGAGTTGCTAGAATACCATCCGGTTGATGAAATCAGGATTAAACACGACAGGGCCGTTGGCGTTGTTTCTCGCAACCACACATATACCGCAGAGAATTATGTGGTCACGGCAGGCGCTTGGTCCGGCCTAGTTGCGTATAATTCGGGTTTGCCTGAATTGCCCATCATTCCGGTCAAAGGGGAAATGCTCATCTTCGACTCCCCCCCCGGATTGCTTAAACATATGGTGATAAGCGGAGGGCGTTATCTGATACCTCGCAAAGACGGTAAGATTCTGGCCGGAAGCACCATTGAAAACGCCCAATTCAACAAAAGCTGCACCGACAAGGCACTCGAAGCTTTAAGTTGTTTTGCCACCTCCGTGTTACCCCCGCTCAAACAATGCACGATAGAAAAACACTGGGCCGGTTTACGCCCAGGATCGCCCGACGGCATACCCACGATTGGACCCCACCCTGAAGTTGCCAATTTGTTTTTCAACTGTGGGCATTTTAGAAACGGCTTCGTGATGGCCCCAGCCGCCGCCCGACTGCTGGCAAACCACCTATTGCGACAAACTTCCATCGTGCCGCCGGAACCCTATTTTCCGCAATAAGAACGTAATTCTTACGGGATGAAGGGTGCAATTAACAGTGATGCATCCCTCAAGGGGGATTTGCAGGGGCTAGGTTGCATGATGACACTGAATGACGAGCTTGCCGCATCACTTTTAATCGCACCCCGGGGTGAAAGACTTGTAGCAAGGCATCTGATTTCACTATATAATATTGGATTGATGCCGATGTAGCTCAGTCGGTAGAGCAGCACATTCGTAATGTGCGGGT
>QJPH01000193.1 GCA_003242955.1 Candidatus Methylumidiphilus alinenensis | reverse complement strand
AAATAATCCATCGTGGTTTGCTTTTGGTAGAATCGTTTGACTATTGTATGTCGGGAGACGCTGAAAATGACTAATCAGGAATTTGATTTTGAGGTGGATGCTTGTGGGTTGATGTGTCCATTGCCCTTGTTGCGCCTGAAAAAAGCACTGCAAGGGTTGGATGATGGGAAAGTGGTCCGTGTGCTGGCAACCGACCCCGCCGCCGTGCTGGATTTCGGTGTGTTTATCGAGCAAGCCGGCCATGGCCTTTTGAGCAGCAATGAACTGGATGGGATATTATATTTCTTAATTCGGAAGGGGGGGTGATATGAATAAGGAAACTAATCCTGTCACCTACCCGGTTAGCAGTGTCGCTGAGGTTTATGATGCTTGCCATCCCGATATTCCACTGGAGGATGTGAATGACACGCGTTATGTGGATTTGACTGCCGTCAGGGGTGGCGAAAGCCTAGTGAAATCCATCGCCTATGCCATTGAACGAACCCGTTCGCCCAATTTTCACCAACAACTGGTCACCGGGCATCGCGGGTCTGGCAAATCCACGGAATTTTTCCAGTTGAAAGCCCGCCTTGAGAATCATGACTATTTCGTCGTGTATCTGGATGTTGGCGAAACCTTGGATTTAGGCGACATCAGCTATCTGGATATTTTGATCGGCATTGCCAAGGCGATTGTGGGAGAACTAGAAGCTGCCGGCATTGATCTCAATGAAAATCTGTTGACGGAAGTTTTGTCTTGGCTGGCTGAAAAAACGATAATAACAGAGCGCAATGCCGAATCAGAAGGTAAAATCAGTGCGAACTTAGGCTTGGCAGCGAATATTCCATTCCTTGCCAAAGCACTCGCTGAAGCCACCGGTCACATTAAAAGCGGCAGTAAGCGTCGCGAGGAAATCCGCTCGGTTTTAGAGCGTGAATTATCGCTTTTGATCGAACGATTGAATATCTTGATTGACGATGCCAGGACGCGGTTACAGCGACAAGGGTACAAGGATTTGGTGGTGATCGTCGATCAATTAGAAAAGATGGCTTATCGGACCAACAAGGATGGAACCTCCAACCATAAGGAATTGTTTGTCCATCATGCCGGACAGTTGAAAAGCCTGCACTGCCATATTATTTATACCGTGCCAATCAATCTGATTTTCAGTGCCAATTTGGGGGATACTTTCGGAAGTGATGCGATTTTTGTCATTCCGATGGTGGATGTCAACAAGGGGGCAGGCAAGGAAAAGTTCCGTGAAGTGGTTGCCCGGAGGGTTGATATTGAGAAGGTATTTGTCGAGTCCTGTTTGGTAGACCGGCTGATAGCGATGAGTGGCGGCTCATTGCGTGACTTGATGAGATTAGTGCGTTTGGCCTGTCAGAATACGGATGAGATAATTGAAAGCGCCGATGTGGAACGGGCCATACGCGCTTTGATTCGTGAATATGACCGCTTGGTAAAAGAACAAGATATTCCGCTGCTGACAAGGGTTAATGAGTCTAAACATGTGGACGGGAGTTTTGCCGATTTGTTGGGCCTCCGCGTTATTCATGAATACCAAAACGGTGCTCGTTGGGCCGATCTACATCCCGCAGTCCGTGCGATTTCTTGGATAGACCGCGCACTGAACCCACCGGCCATCCTGTGAATACGGACGACCCTGAAGCACTAGCCGACCGCCAGTCTGAACTTCCCCGTCTGCTATGGGTATTGCGCAAAGGCAAAGGATTCGGATTATATTTTGTCTGTTGCAACGCCCCCGCCTATCGCCGTGAATTAGTCGAAAAAATCAAGGCCGAATATGCCTTGCCGATTTTGGAATTCGACCTGACCGGACATGACGACGAAGAATATATCGACCACCGCCTATTAACTTGGGCCGCAGACAAACCCGCCGGTGCGCCGGTGTTTTTATATGGCTTGGAAACCCTGCTGCCCACCCGTGACGAAGACCGTCAATTTCGCACGATACAAGAAATCAACTGGCGGCGGAATGTCTACAGCCAACTAGGCCGCAACCTAGTCATCTGGTTGCCGGAATACGCGCTGACGCTATTGGCCCGAAAAGCCTCGGATTTTTACGACTGGCATAGTGCGGTGTTTGAGTTTCCAGTGCCGGAGGCGGAAAAGTCTAGGTTTGTCAAACAATCTATGCTGGGGTTCATGGATGGGGAAACCCATGCCGCCAACCGAATGACCTTGGCGGAAAAACGGCGATGGATAAGCGTGTTAAATGGGTTGTTGGATGAAACGCCAAAGGATAGTGAGGAATATGCTGGGTTGTTGAATGATTTGGGGCGGTTGCATCATGCTTCAGGGAAATACTCAGAGGCACTTCGAATGTATCAAAAAAGTCTTGAAGTTTTTCACAAGTTGAATAACCAAGAAGATGAATCTATGGCACTTAATAATATCTCGCAGATTTATCAAGCCCAAGGGGATTACGACAATGCGCTGAAGTATCTTGAAAGCTCATTGGTTATTCTGCGTGATATAGGCTTCCGAGACGGCGAGAGTATAGCACTAGGGAATATTTCACATATTTATCGAATTCAGGGTGATTACGAAAAAGCGTTAAGCTATCTTGAAGATGCTTTGGTGATAAATCATGCAATGGGAAACCGTGAGGGTGAGGGAACAAATCTGAATAGTATTTCACAAATATATTCTGCCCAAGGCTATCGAGACAAAGCGTTGAACTGTCTTGAAAACGCTTTGACGATACATCGTGAAGTCGGTAATCGGATAGGTGAGGGTGCAACGCTGAATAACTTTTCAAATTTCTATTATGATCAAGGGAATGACGACAAGGCACTGGATTATCTTGAACAGTCGCTAAGAATTGCGCGTGACATGGGTGACCGGGCCGGATTGTGCGCAATCCTCATCAATTATGGAGCCATACATGATAGCCAAGGCAACATTTCCGAAGCCAAACACGCTTGGCTGGAAGCTTACCGCATTGCCACGGAAATCGGCCATGCGGAGGGTTTAAAGGCATTGGACAAACTGGCGAAAGACTTAGGCAAGGAGGGTTTGGCGTATTGGGAGTCCAAAATGTAGGGTGGGTTGCCATGAAAGAACGGATAACATCCCTGGGAGGGATGTTATCCGTGGGTTGCAGTATGGCACTTTTATCGTCAGAGGCGTCGAGACGCGTTGACCATTAGACATCGACAGTGCGCACCGGGAGAATCTGCCCTTTTTGGCTGGTTCCCAAGCTCCGGCTCTCGACGTTATACACAAGTCCGACCAAGCAAGAAACGTCGTCATTCCGGCAGGGATTGCCGGAATCCAGAAGCCATGGAGGGCAAACTCGTCGATAAGCAAGTGTTTGATTCTGGTAATTTCCAGCCCGCAGTTTCACCTCCCTGTGGACTGGATGCATGAGGGACATCCATGTCCCTCACCCTTCGGGCGGCAGAGCCGTGCAAATCGGCTGTCCTGCCGATTTGTCCGGCAATCCCTGCCGGAATGACGGGCCTCCAACACTTGTGTATAACGGCGAGAGCTCCGGCTTGGGAACCCTTATCTTGCAAGCTCATGCTTGGCCGTTCTTCGGGAAGCTGGATCTTCAAAAACCCCATTCCCAAGCGGGAGCTTGGGAACGAGCAAACTACACGAGTAGGTAAGACCGACTCGGTTTTTAAAACCGAGTCGGTCTTACCTTAAACACTAGTCCCGCCGACCGTCAATCCATCCACCCGCATCGACGGTTGGCCTACACCCACAGGGATGCTCTGGCCTTCTTTGCCGCAAGAGCCGACGCCGGGGTCCAATTCCATGTTGTTGCCTACCATGCTGACACGGGTCAGCACTTCCGGGCCATTGCCGATCAGCGTGGCCCCCTTCACAGGACGGGTCACTTTGCCGTTTTCAATTAAATACGCTTCGCTGGCGGAGAACACAAACTTACCGGAGGTGATATCCACCTGGCCCCCGCCAAAATTTTTCGCGTACAGCCCTTTTTCCACCGATGCGATGATTTCTTCCGGGTCATGGGTTCCCGCCAGCATATAGGTATTGGTCATGCGCGGCATCGGTAAATGGGCGTAGGATTCCCGTCGCCCGTTGCCGGTTGGCTTCGTACCCATTAGCCGTGCGTTGAGCTTGTCCTGCATGTAACCCTTGAGAATGCCATTTTCGATCAACACATTGTACTGTGTTGGCGTACCTTCGTCGTCAATATTGAGGGAGCCGCGCCGCCCCGGCAGGGTTCCGTCATCCACCACGGTGCAAAGCGGCGAAGCCACCCGTTCGCCGATCCGCCCCGAGAACACCGACGTACCCTTGCGGTTGAAATCCCCCTCTAAGCCATGGCCTATGGCCTCGTGCAGCAACACGCCGGGCCAGCCCGCCCCCAACACCACGGTCATATTGCCTGCCGGTGCGTCCACCGCCTCCAAGTTGACCAAGGCCATCCGCACCGCCTCTTTAGCATACTCAGATGCACGGTCGTTTTCTAAAAAATAAAGATAATCAGCTCGCGCACCGCCACCGGCGCTGCCCTGTTCACGTCGCCCGTTGTGCTGGACGATGACGCTGATGTTAAGCCGGACCAGCGGTCTCACATCGCCGTGCATGATGCCATCTTGCCCTAAAACCATGATTACTTCATGGGAGCCGACTAGGTTGACCATCACTTGCTCGACCCGTGGGTCGATTTTTCGGGCTTCGGCATCCAGGCGCTGCAACAGTTGAATTTTTTCCTCTTCCGGCATGGATTGCAGCGGGTCGATAGGCGGATAAAGCAGGCGGTTGCTGGGATCGGTGGCTATTGCCAATTTAACTTCGCGCCCGGAGTAGGCGATGGCACGCGCATTCTTGGCCGCATCCAGCAAGGCCGGCAAGGCGATTTCGTCACTATAGGCAAATCCGGTCCTTTCCCCGGACACCGCCCTTACACCGGCTCCCTGCTCGATGCTATGGCTACCTTCTTTGACGATGCCGTCTTCTAGCCCCCAGCTTTCATAGCGGCTAGATTGCATGTAAATATCGGCGGCATCCACCGATGCGCCAAGCAGTGCCCCCATGACGCGGTCGATGTCGTTGGTGGTGAGTCCGGCTGGTTCAAGGATGGATTGGCGGGCAAGTTCTAAGGATTGGTTGGGCATGGTTGTTCTTTAGTTTTGGTGAAGTGCAGCGTTTTCAACATCAAAGGATTACTATGAAAACTTCATTGTGTTTATGATTAGAAAGTTAAATCAATTATTTATTAGCATTTCTATAACTATATGATGTTGGTTTTAGAGCATGAAAACGCTGGAAATTTTATTCTTTTTCTTCTTGCCCGTATTCGACACTGAAATTCTTGGAAGGGTTAACTGAATACCCGTTATTTAGTTATATTTAAATATGAAAACGCTGTAAATAATGTCTACAACCTGTTTAATACATACACATTGCACCCTACGCCCCCAAGTTAACCATCTCAGCTAATAAAGTTTCTGGAGCAATATCTTGTTCGTTTGGCCAAGTGACAGCACCAAAAAAAATATCGACTTGATTGAAATAATGGACATTTCTAAGCTCTCGGAACACGCCGCTATCAAGATAAGGCTTAAGATCAAATACGCCTTTATTACCATTTTCAAGTTCCACATAAATGCAGTAGTCAGGCAATGGTTTAACAAATTTTACATCCCAATACATAACAACCTCACAGAGGAGCAATTTTATAGGGATTTTCATTGCTGATTGCCAATTCCCAATCAGCCAGTAATTCATCGCGATGAATTTCTATCCATGCCTGTACCAATCGGAGTTGTTTACGGGGCAACTGACCAGCCAGTATTTCACATTCTTCAATCCCGATAGAAGCTTTGCTCGTTCCCAAGCTCCAGCTTGGGAATGCCTCCGGCGACGCTCCTGCGTCGGAGGTATCGAACCGCAGGAGCGGTAAAGGCTGCATTCCCACGCGGGAGCATGGGAACGATCAAAAAATAGCATTACGCCATAAAAAGCGTTTTATTCATCTTAATTCACCGAATTAGCAAGTTGTTACAGCAAGGCCCAAAACACCGTCATTCCGGCATGGATCGCCGGACAAATCGGCAGGACAGCCGATTTGCACGGCTCCGCCGCCCGAAGGGTGAGGGACACGGATGTCCCTCATGCATCCAAGTTGCAGGGACGCCCTCAAACCCTGTCCCGTCCATGGAGCCTAGATTCCGGCGATCCATGCCGGAATGACGGAATAGTTGAATCGTCTTCTAATCAGGCCAATTTATGCCCTGCCGATTCGTAACCTTAACCGCAGCATTCAAAAAATTTTGCTCGTTCCCAGTATCTAGCTTGGGAATGCGGGTTCTGAAGCTCCAGCTTCCTGAGTAACGATCAAGCAGGAGCTTGCAAACGTAGGTTCCCAAGCTGGAGCTTGGGAACCAGCCAAATTTTAGACTTTATCGGAAACCTTACAACGTATCTTGATGTTGCTGCACAAGTTGAAAGGTTTCCGGTAAAGTTTATCCGATAAAGTATATTTTCGATAAAGTCTACCCTACTCAGACCCCCCCCCCTCTTTCCCCATCCCCGACATCGTTTTGAAATCCGACCACGCCCGGTCTATCATGTCCAACGGCATGCTGCCTTCTAGGTGTTTGATTTGCGGGTTGTCCCAACTGCCCGTGACCGAATAATTCGTACTGGCTAGGTTGACATCTTCCGCGCCCACCAAGCGGTGCGCCATGTCGATCACAGCACCCACCGCCGCACCGCCAATAATCGCCCCGGCCAAGGGTATCGAAGCCGCTGCATGCGGGATGACTGAAACGGTTTCATCCAAGTCATGGCTGACCAAGCCAGATTGGCCTATGATCAGAATATCTGCCGCCACGGCATCAATCATGAACCCTTTGGTTCTGGCTTGCCCATCTCCTAGTTTAAACACGCCTTCCATGCTGTCATAGGCTAGTCCCTTGCCAAATAAATCACTGAAATCCAATAGCAACAATCGCCGCAGGGTGTTTAAGTTTAACATGCCCAAGGCACGGCCTAGGCCAGGTTCAAATTGCAATGACCTGCCACGGCCCATCTTTAACCGAAGCTCACCTCCTGCGGCAGCTAAGGAAAACTGCTGCGGCGCACCGTTCCAAGACAGAGAAAACGCTGCCTCTGTCGGTGTACGGTAAAAATCTTTACTAAACCCAAAAAGGTCCAGGAAATTGCCTAAATCGCTAATTTTTAGCTTGCCATCCAACTTGGTTTCATCGCTGCCATCCTGGCGCATCCAACTCCCCCTCAGGCTAAGATCGTGGTTGTCGGTGACTAATCTTAGGTGTTTGATGTTGACACCCGCATTCCAATGGTCGGTCTCCAATTCAAGTGCCCCTAAGTCAACATCCTGTCGCATTAGATGGTTTGCTCTTATGTGCAGCGCTGGCAGACTGGCAGGGTCGGGAGGAGTTGGTTGCGGCTGACCTTCCTTTGCCACCGAAAATTTGGGTAGGTTTAGACGCTCAAAGTCAAGTCTAAGCAGGGCATGACTGAATTCGGGGAAAGAGGCGCTATAAAACCCCTTGCCATAGTAGCAATCAATCTCGCCATGCAACTCCTCTTCTTCGCGCTTTCCGGTCATATAAAACGGACCCAAATCCTCACCATTCCATGTCAACTTCCCGACTTCCATGTCGAGTTCGCGTGGAACAGACTGGATCGATTCGCCCCCGAATTCAGCAAGCAGCATTCTCCATTCCCCAATATCCACCCGATTGGTCTTCAGGTAAAGCCCCAAACCCGGTTCCCCAGTGGCTGGAGGCTGGGGCTTCCCCCAAGAAAGATCGCCGCTTTCCAAGTGCAAGGCTTCATTGTCCGAGAACATCAAACGGGCCTGCCCTTCGCGGCCATAGGCAACACTCACCGACAGAGAATCGCCCCGCTGGAATGCCAATACAGCATTAAAGTCTTTCTTTTCGACAGCCGGTTTGACTAAAGGCGCAGGAAATTTCAGTTCCAGCCCAGCCAAATCGGACGACAATGCGATGCGCAATGGCTTGCTGGAAGAGTCTAAAGATTCTGGAATTTGCAGATTCAGATGATAAGCAAAATCCCCTTCGGCATGTTTCCAATACTCCCCCTGAAAAACCTTGCGCAATCCAAAAATGTCAGCCCTGCCGTTGATGTCGAGGAGAATGTCGCCATTATGCTGATCCACATCAAACAATATGGGTTGGTCCATGGCTTTAGCGGCTAGTTGCTTGCCTCCCATCCCGTCTCCGGTGAAACCCAAGGCACCAGTGATTTCCTGAACTTTCAGGTTGATACCCTTTAGAGCAAGGGTGTCGTTGTTTAGTTGCAATACGCCTCCCACGCCGACATCACCCAAACCAAAAGTCATGGGAATTAACAAATTCAAGTCCAGATGAAAATTCCCCGATGGTTCCGCAGCCTTCGACAAACGCTCGGGTATGCGCCGGACAGGTGTTTGTCTCAATAACTTCATGGACAATGCCAATTCGCTATCTAAATTGCCGTTCAAGCTCATCCAGCCATCGCCAATGAAGTCTGCTGTTTCGGCGTGTATAGTATGGAATGGAATGTTACCGATGCGCCCACCATCGGAATCGATAAACAAAGACGGGCCGAAAAACAGAATTTTTGCCCTGACATCATAAAGATGCGGCCATTCCGGGTTAAAATCCAACTCCATGTTTTCGGAGTCAATTTGGGCCTCGAACAGACCTTCGCCATGCGGGAAAGGAAAATCGGCAAGCTGTCCCCGTAACAGTATATTGGCTGACTTCAGTTTGCCGCCGTCGAATACTTTACCCAACCACTTTGATGCGTTTGGAGTCATAATAGCCAGAGGAAGATAATCGCGCAAACGGGCTGCATCGACATCCCGCAACCGCGCATCCATGTCGATGATCGGTGAATTTCCCTCGCCAGCGGGCAAGTCAAGTGAAAAGCCTCCTGTTGCCTGAAGTCCGGGCGCGGCCAGTCCAATCTGATTGCCGACGATGCGCCATGATGATGCCGCCAGCAGCCTACTCGCTTCGGTAGGCGCTTGGAATATCGGGATGCCCACCTCGTCCATCCTGAGCCATTGAAAACTTCCGCCGAACATGTCAAGGACTAGGGGCTTTTGCCACAAGCTAGGCAGATTCAGTTCCGGCTTAGCCATATTGAATTGAATGCTGCCATGGTGATCATTACCGCACAACCGCCCACTTAATTGACCAAGCCTAGGCCAACCCTCTGGCGGATTGTAGACGAGCCCTTCCAGTTCGCCGCAAAAACCGAAATGCCCGTCGGCTTGATAAACCATCCGTGCATTGCGCACTTCACCCTTGGCAGAGAATGCCCTCAGGTTATCGCGCAGTTTCGCCTCCAGCAGCGGAAGTCCACCCCCCAGCAAAGCTTGGGCATCATCCAGACGTAGATAATTGACCGCAGCCCTTAAGATTTGCAGATTGTTATCAGAGTCATTACCGATGGAAATGGCGAAATCGGTTTCCGGCCAAGTTTTCCCGCCGTGGGACAAGGACAAACGCTTGGCATCCAGACGCCAACCGTTATCCTCCTTGTGCCAAAACAGCCATCCGCCTAGATTGTCCAAATTCAACATTCCATCTGCCCCATCGGATCCGCGCCAAGTGAACACTGGACGATCCAAGTCTAGCCTTGTGACTGCCTCGCGCAGCGTTCCTCCATTCCATTTGGCCCAAGCCTGAATGCCGACTTCTCCAGAACGCATCCGCACAGGAAGCGATTCGACGAAAGCACCCTCGCGCAAACGTTTTGCCTCCAGATAAACCCTTGCATTCCAATCGGTTGGAAGCAGTGGATTGCCTTCGACCTCTGCCGACAGTTTTACCGACTTGCCTAGCTTTCCAGGCAAATCAACCCTGGCATCCAGCGTGTGCCTTGCCCCTGAATTGCGCAAACGAATCTGAGCACGGCCTAGCGGCATGGGTTGCCCGTCTTTTCCACCGTTCCATTCCAAATCGATGTCAGATAATCTCACCTCACCATCGGCAAACAGCCAAAATGGGGCATCGCCGGGTTTCAATCCCTTTACCGCCAAAACCCCATCAGGATTGACCGAAAGCCGCAACTTCGCACCATCCAGATTGATGCGATTGACCACCGGTTTGCCGGAGATGAGCGAAGCCATCACATCCAGTCCTACACCAAGATGCTCAAACTCCAGCGGAGGCCCATCGTTAGCCGCATTTTCGATGCGAAATCCACGCACCGTAAATTCTGGCCTAAACCCCCTCATCCCAGCAGACAGCGACTTGATCTGAACGGTTTCGCCAATCATTGCGCTGATAGTCGAACGCAATTCCTCGCGCCACTCGGAAGCCCGTGGCAAAAGCCAAAAGCGGACCGCAGAAAGCAGCATTGCCGTTACCAGCAGTCCTATGGCCAGTATGAGGTGCGCATAGCGGCTGAATTTTAGAATACTCATTAAACAGACGGATAACGGTTAAAGCAAGACAACGTCGTATTGTTCCTGGCTGTACTGGGTTTCCACACGAAACTTGACGCTGACACGTAAAAAGGCCTCTAGCTCGGAGAGCATGTCCGCATCCTCGTCCAATAGACGCTCCACAACCTCGTTAGAAGCCAAGACTAATAATTCTTGTACATTATACTGGCGTACCTCGCGAATAATTTCACGAAAAATTTCCAAGCACACGGTTTCAGCCGTTTTCAACACCCCACGCCCACTGCAACTGGGGCAAGGTTCGCATAAAATATGCTCCAAACTCTCGCGGGTGCGCTTGCGGGTCATTTCCACAAGCCCCAGCGAGGAAACCGCACTGATGGCGCTTTTGGCGTAATCCTTTTCTAAGCCCCTTTCCAAGGCTTGCAGCACTAATTGTTTGTGCTCAGCATCCCTCATGTCAATGAAATCAATGATGATTATCCCGCCTAGATTGCGCAACCGCAACTGCCTAGCTATTGCTTGCGCCGCCTCTAGGTTAGTCTTGAAAATGGTCTCCTCCAAGTTGCGACCACCTACGAAGGCACCTGTGTTCACATCCACCGTAGTCATTGCCTCGGTCTGGTCGAAAATCAAATAACCTCCAGATTTTAGGACAACCTTACGCTCTAACGCACGTTTTATCTCATCTTCCACCCCATAGAGTTCAAACAAGGGCCGCTCCCCGGAGTAATGCTCGATCAATGAAAGTGATTCCGGCACAAACTCTTTGGCAAACTTATGCAATCGTGCGTGGGTTTCACGGGAATCCACTCGAATTTTTTCCACTTGGCTGCGTTGCAAATCGCGCAAAACTCTCATCGCCAAAGGAAGATCTTCATGCAACAAGGTTTTAACCTTTGCCGTTTTGATCCTCTGGGCAGTGGAATTCCACATTTTATGAAGAAACATCATGTCAGCGCGTAACGCGGCTTCGTCCACCCCCTCAGCAGCCGTGCGGCAAATAAAACCGCCGGTATTGTGTTCGCGCAGGAAGGTTTCAACCACCCCCCGCAATCTATAACGCTCAGACTCGCATTCGATGCGCTGGGATACCCCGCTGACTTTGCAGTAGGGCATGAAAACTTGATATACGGAGGGAATCGAAATATCCGTGGACAGACGCGCACCCTTGGCGCCGATAGGGTCTTTTATAACCTGCACCACCACATCTTGGCCTTCTCTAAAAGCCAATTCAATCTGGTCATTGACAGCCCGCACCCGATCAGTGGCATTGACATCGGCAACATGCAGGAAAGCCGCGCGCTCCAAACCGATATCCACAAATACCGCCTGCATACCGGGCAAAACCCGGCACACCTTGCCCTTGTAGACATTGCCAACCAATCCCCGCTTTCGAGCCCGTTCGATCAGAACTTCTTGCAATACGCCATTCTCAACGATGGCGACACGGGTTTCCGGGGGGGTGACATTGATCAAAATTTCATCGCTCATCCCCCGGATTCCTCTCGCAATACTCTGGAAATACTTTTTTGTGGTCGCATGGACTTCTTCGCTAGATTCTTTTGTCATGCATTGTAGCAGTGAGCATGTGCTGTCGAAACCTACTCCCTTTAAGACCGTAGGTCGGGTTAGGCGCACTTAGCGAAATCCTGCCCCAAAGCTTCAAGCCCTGTATGCGCCGTAACCCGACAAAGGGCGTGGCATGGCGGGTTACGGTGCGAGGAAAAGTCAATGCAAGCATCACGTTTTATGGTATGCGCACCTAACAGTCATGCTAATTGGTTTGCACCCCCGACGATGAATGCCGTACCAAGTAGGGTACGCTGTGCGTACCTTCAAGGGCTTACAACGGTACGCACAGCGTACCCTACTTGGATACTGTACTTTCGTGGCAACCCGCCCTACGCCAAAATGAGAATTGCCGCCGACGTTTCCAAAAGATGACAAATCATTCTAAAACCCCGATAATTTGTCCTTTGTTAGTCAACCAAGGCGAAAATCCTTAATGTGGTTCAAGAACCTTTCTTTGTTACGCTTCACTGAAACCTTTACGCTCAGCGCGGAAAAACTGGAGGAACGTCTGGAAACAGGGCGTTTCCAAGCCTGTGGCAGTTTGCAACCAATGAGTTATGGTTGGACCCCGCCCTTGGGACGGGATGACGGGCCGCTCGTCCACGCGACTGGCGGACGTTTAATGATTTGTGCGTTACGGGAGGAAAAAATCCTGCCTTCTTCTGTAGTCAATGAGATACTCGCTGAAAAAGTTGCAGAAATTGAAGAACGTAAAGGGACTCCGGTTCGCAAAAAGGAACGTGACGCACTACGCGATGATATCATCCACGATCTGTTGCCACGCGCTTTCAGCTTCACACGCAGACTTTATGCCTACATCGACCCCATGGTTGGTTGGCTTGTGGTGGACAGCGCCAGCGCCAAGAAGACCGAGGAATTAGCCTCTTGGCTGCGCCGCTGCCTGGAATCGCTGCCGGTGACCTTGCCATCCGTGCGGGAGCGTCCCGCTTCCGTGATGACCCGCTGGTTGGCCGAAGGCTCTCCCCCTCCCGGCATTGCCATCGAAAGTGAATGCGAACTACGGGCCACCGACGAGGAGGGAGCCGTCATCCGTTGCAAAAACCATGACCTTGCCGCGCCAGAAATTCAAAATCACCTAGAGGCAGGTAAAGAAGTCGTCAAACTTGCAGTTGTGTGGAATGACAGGCTTGGATTTGTGCTAGACGATACCTTGGGCATTAAACGGCTACGCTTTCTTGATGCAGTCCAAGACCAAGCATCTGACGTTGAGGCGGCTGATGACGCTGAGCGTTTCGATGCCGACTTTTCCATTATGAGCTTGGAGTTGGCAAACTTTCTACCTAGGCTTTTGGAACTTTTCGGCGGCGAAAACACCCAAAGCTAGAGACCAACAACTATTTTAGTGATACAGGCATTACCATGACCATTTCTCGCGCCGTCCGGCGTCTCCTCAGCGGCATTGTGCTGAGTTTTTTGCCGCTGGCCTCCATGTCCGAATCACTCAGCCTTCCTCCGGCAGGTTCGGACTTGGTTGGGAAAATCCGCTACGCGAAAGCGCTGCAAGGCGACACATTAATCGACATCGCCCACCGTCATAGCGTGGGGCAGGATGAGATCGTGATGGCCAACCCCACCGAGAGCCGCTACTACTGGGTTCCAGGGGAGGGGACAAAAGTTAAGATACCAGACCAATACATACTTCCTGATGCGCCGCGCGTCGGCATCGTCGTGAACATACCGGAGATGCGGCTCTACTATTACCCCCCCGGTCCAAATAAGGAAGCACCCACCGAGGTCTTCACCTATCCCATTAGCATCGGGCGCATGGACTGGAAGTCTCCGCTGGGTGTAACCAAAATTGTCGAAAAGATCAAAGACCCCACTTGGACACCACCAGAATCCATCAAGAGAGAACATGCCCAAGACGGCGAAATCCTTCCCGATGTGGTACCCGCCGGACCGGACAATCCGCTGGGCCAATTCGCCATGCGGCTGGGGGTGAAAGGTAGTTACCTGATCCATGGCACAGGCCAGAGCAAGTCCGACGGCATCGGCATGATGGTCACGCATGGTTGCATGAGGATGTATCCCGAGGACGTTGCACAACTTTTTCCTAAAGTAAGCCTAGGAACGCAAGTCAACCTAGTAAACCAACCCATCAAGCTTGGATGGCTGGGAGACACTCTTTATATCGAGGTGAGCCAGCCCTTGGATGAAACCAACCTTGGCTACAATCAATTGTTGAGCCAAGCAATGGGTCTAACCCAAAAGAAAACTGCAGACCGACCCGGTTTCGTCGTCAACGGCGAGGCATTGAAGCAGGCTTTGACAAAACACGATGGAATTCCAATGGCTATTTCCGGCCATGCATCCGTAACCACGCACACGGCCAACGCTGGACAACAACCCACAATAGCCAGCCCCGTGGCGATGCCTAGCTCACAGACCAGTCAGCCGATTCAGGCGGCAATGCCGACCCGCCCACCCCAATCGGCTGCTAACCCGGTCCAGGGTCAATCGACAGACCCTGTCACGGCAGTGTCAGCTACTGCAACAACCCAACAAACATCCCAGACTCCACAGCCATTGCCCAAGGCCGTCTCGACTACCCCCGTGGATATGCCATCCCCGCCCCCGGCCACCCCTTCCAACTCCAAATCGGAACAACAACTGCTGCCGCCAATTTACTAAATTTTCCCTACTCGCAATCCCCCAATTGAAGCAACGCCGTTTCGTAGGCGCTTTGATCGTCGGGATTCTTCTTGATGTTCGCCTTAAGGGCACTCAGTTTGTCTTCGGTGGGTTTCAGGCGTTTGTTGATGGCTTCCAGTTCCGGTGCCAACGAATTTAGCTTTTCTTGGTCGTGATGCTGATGGGCTATCAGCAACTGAACTTGGATTCTTTTCTTTTCACATTGCTCCGCGTGGTGGTGCTTGTCCAAATCAATGGCCGCCTCAACATCGGGGCTAACGGCAAAAGCCGACGGGGACACGGCAAAGTTGCCGACGAGCATGAAAACCAAAAATGGAAAAGCGTATTTAGCCATGAATGCCTCGTTTAAGTTTTATTGTACAGAAAGCCTTACTGCCACAAAGAGATTAAGATAAATAGATAAGACCGACGCGGTTTTTAAAACCGAGTCGGTCCAGCCATAGCAAATATCTAATCACAAGTACTGGCAAAGAGGTGAAAAATTGAATATAATAACCAAATATTGCCGAGATGGCGAAACTGGTAGACGCACCAGACTCAAAATCTGGCGGTGGTGACACCGTGCCGGTTCGATTCCGGCTCTCGGTACCAAATCGGGATTTCAAACAGTCCCAAGCAACACCAAAACCCGTAAGTTCAAAAGACTTGCGGGTTTTTTTATTGTCATACGAGAAAAACCAAGCGAAGCGCAATGGGGTTTACAAGCTCCTCGCTTACGTTCTGTGTGTACACCACGCTCACCTAACTACAAAACGTTACGGACGGGATTACAAATCCCGTCCGACTGCGCGGAGAACGAAATCAGCGAAAGGCTTGCAGGATATGACATCACTCGAATTATTTGACAATGGTAGTAGTTTCGCTTTACCCCTGCGGGATGGCGAGCTTGTCGATTTTAGGCCAGTAAGGCAGGCAGACCGGGAAATTATTCAACATGGCATGTCAGAATTAAGCTTGAAATCACGCTATTTTCGTTTCTTTACGCCGATTGCCAAGCTTTCCGATGCGCAATTGCAGTACTTCACAGAAGTCGACCAACAGAATCATATTGCTTGGATTGCGTTAGCCCACGATGAGCCTGGGCATCCGGGCTTAGGCATAGCGCGCTTTATCCGTATGCGAAACCAACCGACTATGGCCGAGTTTGCGGTGGTGGTACTTGATAGTCATCAACATCGGGGTTTAGGAACAGTTTTAATGGCAGTGCTTTATAAGATGGCGAGTATAAAAGGCATGGAGACTTTGCGAGGCTTCATTCTTCCCGAAAACACGGTGATGAGCCATTGGCTAGGCAGGTTAGGTGCGGTCGGCGACTATGAAAATGCAGTTTACCGGATGGACTTGGCTGTTTGCAGTAATTTGTCTTGTTTGCCGGACACTCCAACAGGACGGAGATTTCGTGAATGTGTCCATTCCATTCCATTCCAACACTTTAAAGGTACTATTTAGCTGGTTCCCAAGCTCCTGCTTCACTGCCATTAAGTTAAGCGTTTAATCGGAACGCCAAGCCCCAGCTTGGCATCAGTGTGTACCGCGCCAAGCTGGGGCTTGGCGTTCCGTCAAAGGCTGATTTCACGATTAATGCGTCTTATTGAAGCTCCTGCTTGGGAACCCATGTCTTGCAAGCTCCTGCTTGTTCGTTGACCGTTGATTGGGAAGCAGGAGCTTCAAAGTCCGCATTCCCAAGCTGGAGCTTGGGAACGAGAAAAAAATGGAGGTTAGGGGGGATTTGTCATTTCCCACCCACCCCCCAACGCCTTGAATAAGGCAATATGGCTGGTGGCCCAAGCTAGTTGGCTCTGGAGCAATTGTTCCTGCACGTCATACCAGCTTCGATTAGTGTCGAGCACGGTTTGCAACTCGGCTTCACCTTCTTGGTAAATGGCAGATGCAGCCTCAAAGGATTGCCGGGCCGTTGTTTCGGCGGTGAGCAAGCTTTGTTGATGGCGGTATTCGCCATTCAACGCGGCAAGGGTGTCTTCCACTTCTCGAAAAGCAGACAGCACGGCCTTTTCATAGGCTTTAAGTGCTTCGTCAGTCCCGGCTTCTTGGGTGTCAATATTGGCCAGCAGTCGTCCGGCTTGGAATATAGGCAGGGATAGGCGGGGGCCAAACCCATAAA
The DNA here is from genome assembly GCA_003242955.1 of Candidatus Methylumidiphilus alinenensis. GTDB lineage: Bacteria > Pseudomonadota > Gammaproteobacteria > Methylococcales > Methylococcaceae > Methylumidiphilus > Methylumidiphilus alinenensis. The sequence continues at coordinate 18,771 of QJPH01000193.1, read as the reverse complement.
AACCGCTGGATAAGCTCCCCAAGTCGCCCAAGCTCTGACTTTGCAAACCGACGGCACCCGTTAGGGTGATTTTTGGGAACAACTCCGCCATTGCAGCACCCACCATGGCATTGGCCGCTGCCACGGTTCGTTCCGCTTTCCTGATGTCGGGTCGGCGGCGCAGCAAATCCAATGGTGTTCCTGCCGGCAAGGTAGGGGGTTGGGGAATTTCAGCCTTTAGGTTTGCCAGTTCGTGTTCGAGTGCAGCCGGTTGCAGACCCAGTAATAGTGCCAAGCCATGACGTGTGTTTTTGATTTGGGCATCAATGGACGGAATGGTGGCCTCAACCACTTCCAAATCGGTTTTTGCCCGCTTGACATCCAATACACTGGCAAAACCCTCGTGGTATGAATGATCGGCGAAGACGAAGATTTTGCGTTGGTTTTCTAAACGTTGCCGGGCAATTTCCAGTCGGTGCTGCAAACCAATTAATTCCAGATAATTGCGTGCCACTTCAGCAGCTACGGTAATGCTGATATCACGGCGGTTTTCTTCAACAGCCCCGGCATTAGCCATCGCGGCTTCTTGCTGGCGCTTGATGCCGCCAAATAAATCCAATTCCCAGGAACTGTCGAAGCCAACTTGAAACAGGTTGAACGGTGTGCCAATCGGTCCCAGTGAAGACAAAAGACTAGAGCTTGATTCCCCTGACTGGAAAGCCCCGCCTAAAATTCCTTTCAACGCATTGGGGCTTAGCCGCTCGCGTTGATAACCGCCGGAGGCATTAAGGCGGGGCCAAAGTCCGGCAGAGGTTGATGAGATTTGAGCACGGGATGCGGCAAGTCGGGCATCCGCCACTTTCAAATCCAAGTTACCTTGCAATGACCGCTCGATTAGTGCTGTGAGTTTTTTGTCTTGAAAGCCCTTCCACCAGTTTGCCAAGTCGGCGGTTTTAACCCCATTAGATTGAGGCAGTGTTCCCATCCAACGAGTCGGTGTGACTACAACAGGTGGATGGTAATCCGGGCCGACGGTACAGGCCTCTGCCATTAAGCTAAGAATGATGGTGACAAATGCTGGATTTAGGTTCATGCCATCCCTCATGCCTTTTTCGCGATATTGAACCAAACCGCGTAAAGTGCAGGCAGGAAAAGCAGGGTCAATACGGTGGCGACCAATAGCCCCCCCATGATGGCCACCGCCATCGGCCCCCAAAACTCGCTTTCAGAGAGAGGGATCATCGCCAAGATGGCGGCGGCGGCGGTCAGTAGAATGGGTCGTAAGCGCCGGACGGTCGCTTCGGTGATGGCATCCAAAGGGGCCGCCCCGGTGCTGATGTCATGTTCGATCTGGTCCACAAGGATAACCGAATTGCGCATGATCATCCCGGCCAGCGCAATGACCCCCAAGGTGGCGACAAATCCGAATGGAATTTTGAATAATAGCAGGAAAGCCGTGACGCCGATCATCCCCAAAGGGGCAGTCAGCAGAACGAGGATAGTCTTTCTTACGCTTTGCAATTGGATCATTAACAAGGTCACTACGGCAAACAGCATCACCGGCATGACGGCGTTGATGGAGTCTTGGGCTTTCTGGCTGCTCTCCACCGCCCCGCCCAATTCGATTCTATAGCCGTCAGGAAGTTTGGCGCGTAGCGGTTCCAGTAAGGGTTCGATTTGAGCCGTGACATCCGGGGCTTGCGAGTCATCGCGAATATCACAACGCACTGTGAACGTCGGGAAGCGGTTGCGCCGCCAGATGATGCCGTCTTCGAAGCCAGGGCGGGTGTAAACCAGTTGGTTTAAAGGGACACTTTTGCCGTTACGGGTTTGGATGTTGATTTCTCCCACCAGAGCGGGGTTTTTGCGCTCGCCCGGTTCAGCTCGTCCTAGCACTTCGATAAGTTTGTTGTTCTCGCGATATTCGGTGATGTCCAACCCGGATAGAAAAGTGTGCAACGCAAAAGAAATATCCTGTGAACTGACGCCCAAGACGCGGGCTTTATATTGATCCACTTCGAGGTAAAGCACTTTGCTGGGCTCGCCCCAGTCTAAATGGACATCCTGGGTGTGTGGGTTGCCGCGCATGATGGTGGCGACTTGTTCGGCAATCGGGCGAATTTTGTCGATGTCGCGTCCACTGACCCTGAATTGTATCGGGAAACCAACAGGTGGTCCGTTTTCCAGCCGATTTAAACGGACGCGCAACAGGGTGAAATCCTTGTCGAAGGCTTTCCGCAAACCTTCCAACACCCGTTCGCGGGCATGGGAGTCTTGGGTCAGCACCACAATCTCGGCGAAATTGTCATGTTCAAGTTGCTGGTCCAGTGGCAAATAAAACCTTGGCGAGCCAGCCCCGACATAACTGACAAAATTTACGATATCAGGATTATCCTTCAGCAATGCCTCGGCTTTTTTCGCCTCCCGTTCCGTTGCCAAGATCGAGGAACCTTGCGGTAACCAGAGGTCAATCACCAATTCCGGTCGGTTTGAGAACGGGAAAAATTGCTGTTCGACATAGCTGAACATGACGATGGAAAAAACGAACACCAATAGGGTTGTGATGACGACTAGCCAGCGATGAGCCAGGCATCCTTTCACCAAGGCTCTAAACCGGGGATAAATCCCACGCTGGTAGACCTCTAACTCGCTGTGTTTCGCGTTGGGTTTAATGTCGGGCAGGATTTTAAAGCCAAGAAAAGGCGTGAAAATAACCGCGACAAACCAAGAAGCCAACAACGCAAGCCCGACCACGGCGAAGATGCTGAAGCAATATTCCCCAGCGGAGGATTTGGCAAAACCCACTGGCATGAATGCGGCGGCGGTGACCAAGGTGCCGGTCAGCATGGGAAAGGCCGTCGAAGTATAGGCGAAGGTTGCTGCTTTAAAGCGGTCCATGCCTTGCTCCATTTTCACTATCATCATTTCCACCGAGATGATGGCATCGTCAACCAAAAGCCCCAAGGCGATGATTAGCGCACCCAGGGAAATACGCTGCAAGTCAATGCCGACGATCAACATCGCCAGAAAGGTGATCGCCAACACCAGCGGGATTGAAAGTGCCACCACCAGGCCAGTGCGCACACCTAGCGAAAGGAAGCTGACCGTCAACACGATGGCTACCGCTTCGGCAAGGGTCTTCATGAACTCGTTGACTGAACGCCTGACTACCTGGGGTTGGTCAGACACATGATGAATGGAAATGCCTGCCGGGAGATTGGCACTAAGTCTGGCGATTTCCGCGCTCAGCCCTTCGCCAAGCTTTAAGATGTCGCCGCCTTTCGTCATTGAAATGGACAAACCGATGGCATCTTCCTGCATATAGCGAAACTTTGGCGTGGGCGGGTCGGCGTAGGACCGGTATATCCGTGCAATATCGCCCAAGCGGAACTGCCGGCCATTCGCTTCGATGCCGATTTCACGCACGGCAGCCACGGATTTGAGATCGCCGCTGACGCGCATATATATTTTATCGCTGGCGGTTTCTATGCTCCCGGCTGGATTCATGCTGTTTTGTTGTCGTAAGGTCTGCGCAATGACCAATGGGTCTATGCCCAGGTTCGCCAATTTGCGATGGGATATTTCGATGAATATTTTTTCCTCCTGTACTCCGATGAGGTCAACCTTGGCAACGTTGGGAATGCGCAGCAACTCTTGGCGCACATCGTCCACAATGTCTTTCAACTCGGCTTGGCTGTATCCATCTCCGGTGAAGGCCAAAATGGTTCCGTAGGTATCGCCGAATTCATCGTTAAAAAATGGTCCTTTTACACCATCAGGCAGATCACCGTGGATATCGCCCAGCTTTTTTCGTACCTGATACCACGCATCCGGCACCTCTTTGTTAGGCGCGTAATCCAGTAGATTGACAAAAATCAGGCATTTCCCCGGCTTTGAATAGCTCTGCACATAATCCAACCAAGGGGTTTCCTGGAGCTTTTTTTCCAAGCGGTCAGTAATTTGGAGTTCCATTTCGCGAGCCGTCGCCCCCGGCCATTCAGCACTTACAACCATGGTTTTGATGGTAAAGTCAGGATCTTCAGCACGCCCTAGCGTCAAATAGGCGATAAAACCGCCAACGGTGAACACCACGATCAAGTAGGCGACAAACGATTGATGGCGCAAGGCCCAGGCGGAAAGATTCAGGCCACTCATGGTTTGTCATCTTCCAATAGCCGCACCTTCCCCCCCGGCAACAATTTGTGGACCCCGGCCGTCACAACCTTGTCGCCTGATTTCACCCCATCGAAAATCTTGGCGTGTTCGGCTTCGTAACCCCCTAAGGTAACTGGCTGCGGATGAACCGTTTGCGTCGAGGCATCATAAATCCAAACCACCGTTTGGTTATCTTTCTGGGAAACCGCAGTCAAAGGCAATCGGGCGAAAGGCCGGGGTTCTGGCTGTTGAACATGGACCGTCGCGGTCATTCCCATGCGCACATCATCATCGGGGGCTAGAATGGAAACCTTGACTGTGAAGGTGCGGAGCAAAGCATCCACGCCAGGTGAGATTTCGCGCACCTTGGCCGAATAAAATTTCCCTGGCTTTGCCCAAAGGCTGACTTTGATGTTACTGGCGGTTTGCAGATTATCCAAGCGGTTCTCGGGTATGCTGGCCACCACTTCTTTTTCTTCGGTTCTAGCCAACCTAAAGATAGTTTGTCCGGCGGCAATCACCTGCTCGGATTCCGCCTCCACGGACGCAATCACACCGGCCTGTTCGGCCCGAAGTTCGGCGTAGCCGGATTTTCTCGCACTTAAACCCAATGTCGCTTGGGCTTGGGCGGCACGGGCTTCGGCTGCGTGTACGGCATTTTGGCGGCGCTCGGCATTGGGCTGACTAGTTAATTCTTTCGCCAACAAGTTGCTGGCATGCAGCAAGTCCTTCCGGGCTTGACTGAGTTCAGCTTGTGCGGCGTTCAATTGCGCGGCAGCCTCGGCTTCGCTGAGCCGGTAGTCGGTAGGGTCCAGCGTGGCAAGCAGTTGGCCCGGTTTCACCACAGTGCCCACATCGACCAGACGCTTGGCGATCTTACCCGGTACTTGGAAGGAAAGGGCAGGCTCGTGGCGCACCCTCACCTCACCCGAATAGTTGGCGGTGACCAGGGTTTTTGCATAATCGACCACCACCACTTGCACAGGCCGGGTGGATTCCTCGACAGGTTTAGGTTTGGAGCAAGCAGCAAGGGACAGGGCAAAAGAGCCATAAGCAAGGAGTTTTAGAATATAGCATTTCGGCCTTCCCTTTTGAAAAGGTGGGGTTGCCATGAAAGAACGGTGGGAGCGGTTTTTAACCGCGACCCAGGCCGAGAAGTCGCGGTTAAAAACCGCTCCCACGGCTGTAGAATTTTTCATGGCTGGAAGTCCTTTCTCTGCAAACCATTTATCATGGCCTCGGTAATCAGGGTGGCGGTATCTTGCAATGGCCGCCAATCTACCCAAGGATCTCCATGCTTGGCCAGATGGAGTGCGACAACCCCGTGTCCGGCTGCCCAAAATGCCTGGGCCACTAAATCTGGGTCTTGCAAATCCTCGCGCAACAACTTTTTGCTGATCGCCTCTGACATTGTAGCGACGAGAAAGGCATAACCGTCCTCTTCCAGTTTGCCATGCCCCATATGAACCAGATCGTCTTGATTGAGCTTGCTCTGAGTCATGAACATCAGACGGTAACTATTGGGGTGCTTGATGCCGAAATCGACATAAGCCGTTGCAATTTTCTTTAGCCTTTCAAGGGGGTCGGGTTCTTTGGCGATGACGTGGAAGGCTTTGGCTAGGGAAACGGAATCCTCTCGGCAGAGTTCGCGGATCAGGGTTTCCTTGTCTTTGAAGTGGAAATAAATGGCGGTGGGGGAATACTCGATAGTCTCGGCAATACGGCGCATGGTCACTGCATCGTAGCCTTCAGCTACGAATAGTTCGCGAGCCGCATCAAGGATTTTCTTTCTAACTGCTTTTCGTTCGCGCTCACGCCGTTCAATGACACCCATGAAAACACCTAAAGTTATTTAACGGTGTTAAGTTTATGAGCATTGTTATAAAAAGTAAAGTTTATCGTTCCCACGCTCCCGCGTCACTGCCATTAAGTTAAGCCGTCATACCGGCATGGATTGCCGGTATCCAGTACACAGGGAGGTGAATCAAATAGGGGCGACCGGCCGTTCACCCCTATAAACCATGGCCTCTGGGTTCCGCATTCCCTGCCGGAGCGACGATTTTTTCCACTTCGTTTGCAAAAAACCGGCATCCACTCTTACACTATCTTCATAAACACCAACCAGGATGCCTTGCCCATGCGCTATTTACCCCTTACCGATGCCGACCGTAGCCTGATGCTAAAGCGCATCGGCGTGGATTCCGTGGACGACCTATTCGTAGACGTTCCTGCCTCTGCCCGGCTACCTGGCCCTTTGCCTGGATTGCCTAATCACCTGCCCGAATTCGAAGTGGAACGAATCATTGGCGGGTTGGCGGCGAAAAACTTGACTGCCGGTTCCTGCCCCTCTTTCCTAGGTGCAGGTGCTTACCGCCATCATGTGCCGGCCAGTGTTGACCAACTCTTGCTGCGTGGCGAGTTTCTGACTTCCTACACACCCTACCAGCCGGAGGTCAGCCAAGGAACCTTGCAAAGCCTGTTCGAATTTCAAACCCAAGTCGCTTTGTTGACCGGAATGGAGGTTGCCAATGCTTCGATGTACGATGGGGCAACCGCCTGTGTCGAAGCAGTGATGATGGCAAACCGGATTACCCGCCGCGAAAAGGCACTAGTGTCCGGCGGACTGCACCCGCATTACCGCGAAGTCGTGCAGACGATGGCCCACTGCACAGGGTTTACCGTCGAAGCCTTGTCACCCGATATTACCCGGCATGAAGAGTTAGCCGAAAATATCGACGGGGAAACCTCGTGTGTGGTGGTGCAAAACCCCGATTTTTTTGGCCGTTTGCGCGACTTCACCAAGTTGGCGGACGTTTGCCACTCAAAAGGCGTATTACTGGTGGTGGTCGTCACCGAAATCGTGTCACTCGGGCTGGTGAATCCGCCGGGGGCGATGGGGGCGGACATCGTCGTGGCAGAGGGGCAAGGCATCGGTAATGGTTTAGGGTTTGGTGGTCCTCATGTCGGACTGTTTGCTTGCAAGGAAAAACATGTCCGCCAAATGCCGGGGCGTTTATGCGGACAAACGGTGGACGCAGACGGTCGGCGCGGTTATGTGTTGACCTTGTCCACACGCGAACAACATATCCGCCGCGAGAAAGCCACCAGCAATATTTGCACGAATTCCGGCTTGTGTGCTTTGGCGTTTACGATGCATTTAAGCTTGCTTGGCGAGCAAGGGCTAACCCGGCTTGCCGAATTGAACCATGCCCTAGCGACGAAGTTTGCAGATTTAATTGCCCAGGTTCCCGGTTGCAGGGTTGTCAATCAGAGCTTCTTCAATGAATTTACCGTCGAACTGCCGATCCCGGCGGCGGAACTGGTCGAGAAAATGCTCGCCGTGCCGATTCTGTCCGGTGTGCCGGTGAGTAGGTTCTACCCAGACAACCCGGAACTGAAAAACCTGCTGCTAGTGGCAGTTACCGAACTTAACACTATCCATGAGATGGAAGTGTTTAAAAATGCCATTGAAAAAGCGCGATGACAACGTCCATTTGGTTAGTATATAGTCGAAAACAACTTCCCGAAATTAGTCTGGCTGGTTCCCAAGCTCCGGCTTGGGAACCCTATTTCTTACAAGCTCCTGCTTGGCCGTTCTTCGGGAAGCAGGAGCTTCAAAAAACACATTCCCAAGCGGGAGCTTTGGAACAAGCAAACCACCTATGAGTTACGAGTTGTAGGGCGGATACAGGGACGTGATCCGCCGAATGCTGGCAACCGACCCATAACATTCGGCGGAACCCGTCCATGGTTCCGCTCTACGGGTCTACGGGCCTTGGGAACTAGCAAACCACCTATGAGTTACGAGTTGTAGGGCGGATACAGGGATGTGATCCGCCGAATGCTGGCGACCGACCCATAACATTCGGCGGAACCCGTCCATGGTTCCGCCCTACGGGCTACGGGCCTGCGTGGGAATGCCTCCGGGGACGCTCCAGCGTCGGAGGTATCGAACCGCAGGAGCGGTAAAGGCTGCATTCCCACGCAGAGCGTGGGAACGATAAACTATTTATCAGTTACATGATACTAGCGTAACATTTCCCTCTTTATACTCAGGAACACTTGTATACCTATTTTCTGTAGCCCATCCAGTTCTTGTATATTGTTCTTCTATCTTCTTTGTATAAACATCTACTTGGGTGTACGTTGCGTAGTGTGATAATTGCCAATATTTTCCATTCAGACTTGAATCTAGAAGCATTTGAATACTCGTCAAGCCTAAAGACACACTATTATTAATAGTTCCGTTTAATGTGACAATATCCACCTTTTTTGTCGGATCCCCCAGCCGTTCCAGTAAAAGCCGAAGAATTTCCATTCTGAAAAAATACACCTTGTAGCAGAAAATAATTTCCTCCAGTATTTGTGACCCCAATTTCAATTTTGTCTCCTCCAATTAAAAAACAATACTTACCCAAGTATTGAGGAGTTTCTGCCACTACTAAATTAGCATACAATGCGAGCATTATAGCAAGGATTAGAATAGCTATTTTATAACCACTAATTTTTGATGTGTTTAACATTTTCGTTCTCCAACATGAGGGTGAGCCATATGAACACCTACTCCCGTATCACCCAAAAATAGTTAATCCACAATGCAGATTATAAATTTATTATCAATGAGATTAGAATTTTTTGATAGGTCGTTATTGAAATGATACGGGAGTAGTTAGTTTCCGAAACTAAAGATTATTACCAACTAAAAAACAAAAAGCCAAATTCTCTTATGTGAGAATAACGAAGTCACACTCGGTAATTTGACTTTCCTGAGTCTCCGTAACCTTAACTTTCCGTCTCCATCTTGCGATAGGTTTAACTTTATCTTCGTACATAATTGAATCATGAATTCACTAAAAAGTCAATAATAACATATTGTTATAGTCAACTACTAGAGTGTAATATCCACTGTGTTATTAGGAAATAAATAGAGAAATTAAGCCAAATTGCCTACCGCTCAAAACCGCACCCCTTATTTTACTGGCTTTCCGAGGTTTACAAAACCCCAAACATTAGACAAAATGAACCTTAGGTGACTTGCAATCAACGAATCCACCCAAAAAATCGTCCACGAAAAGCACGAAATGCACGAAAAAACCGTTTACTGACCAGGATTCCAGATATCCTGCTTTGAGTAGCGTAATACGTCGTGCGGTATCGTTTTCGAGGAGGCTTGTATGTTGCGCTGTCTGTACTTGTCATTATTTTCCCATTTCCCTTCTTTACGTTGCGTCGTTGCGCCTTTGCGTGAGACTTTCTTTTTGCTTTTCTGGCAATACGGCCTAGCCGCGCACCCCGGTCGAAGATTTTTTTGTCTCACGCAAAGGCGCAAAGACGCAACGTAACAGCATAAAAGCTTGGCTTACAGCGTTTTCAACATCTGTTAATTACTTCAATGATATTACGCACCATGCCGTTGAATCCCATTGTCAGTTACTTCATGAAAACACAGTACGCACTCGCTTTCGAACCAGACCCCTCATCCAAACCTCGGAATCCGATTCCCCAAGCCCATCGCATATTGCGCCAATAAACGTTTACCCGGCAGGAAGCGGTCCAACGCCAATAAGCCGGCGTTGCGGGCCAAGGCCACGGGGGCGAAGTCGGTGGAAAATATCCTCACCGTGCTGTCGGTGAAACGGATGACCCTGTCCAAATCGGCCTGACGGGCTTGCGCATAGCGTTCAAGAAAAGTCCGTTCGCCAATGTCCTCGCCAAACGCCAAGCGGGCAACCAACATTTCCGCCAACATTGCGACATCCCTAAGTCCAAGGTTAAGCCCCTGCCCCGCCACCGGATGGAGTTGGTGCATGGCATTGCCGATTAGCACGACACGTTCGTCCGCCATGCGCTCGGCACGGATTAACTTGAGCGGGAAAGCCTGCCGCCGCGAAGCCAAGGCGATTTTTCCGAGCCAATACCCAAAAGCAGATTGCAAACGGTCGGTGAATGCACTGTCAGGCATAGCCAGCAACTCGGCGGCATCGTCGGCTTTTTGCGTCCACACTACCGAATAGCGTTTTTTGGCAACCGGTAGGAATGCTAAAGGCCCAACCGGCGTGAATCGCTCATAGGCGGTAAAATCGCCACTCTTGCCCGTATTCACCTCGGTGACAATAGCGGTTTGGCCGTAATCCCGAATCGACTGGCCAATTTCCAACAATTTGCGGACGGTGGAATTGCCACCGTCTGCTGCCACGAGTAACCGGGCAGTGAGGTTTATGCTTTCATTCCCTTCTCTGAGGCTCACATGGACGGCTTCGCTTCCCGCCTTAAGGCCAATGACACTAGCGGGGCAAATCATCGTGACGGGGCTTTGGCTAAGCCTTAAGGCGACTTCTTCTTCCAAGGTGCGGGCGGTGGCGACATAGCCCAAAGCAGGCACACCCTCGCGTTCCGCACTCATGCGCAATTTGCCGAAATAGCCTTGGTCCGAGACGTGTATATGCCGAATGGGCGCGGCTTTCTTCTCTGCCCCTTGCCAGACGCCGACTTGGCCGAGAATCTGCGCGGAACCCCAAGCCAAAGCCAAGGCGCGGTCCCCGGCACTGGAGGCGATCCTCTTGTCCTCGGGAACGGCTTCGATGACACCGATGCGCAAAGCCGTGTCGGCAAGGGCCAAAGCCAAACTGCCGCCGACCAGCCCACCACCGACAATCAGTACGTCATAATCGTAATTCATCGCCCTGCCTCCATAAAAGCTTCGATTTCAGCCACCGTCTTAGGCAAGGCTGCGCTCAGCACCTCACAGCCTTTTTGGGTCACCAGCACGTCGTCTTCTATCCTGATGCCGATTCCCCGCCATTTTTCGTCCACGTCCATGCAAGCAGGCGGGACATATAAGCCCGGCTCGACGGTCAACACCATGCCCGGTTCAAGTTTTCGCCACTTGTCGTCAATTTTGTAATCGCCAACATCGTGCACATCCATGCCCAGCCAGTGGCCGGTCCTGTGCATGAAAAAGGGTTTGTAAGCTTCGTCTCTTATGAGTTTGTACACACGGCCTTGCAGCAGGCCCAACTTGACCAAGCCCTTTACGAGGACACGAACGGCCTCTTCATGGGGTTGTATCCAGGTATTCCCAGGACGGATTTTAGCGATGGCTGCCAATTGGGCTTCCAGCACCAGTTCGTAAAGCAAGCGTTGTGGCTCGCTGTACCGGCCATTGACGGGAAAGGTGCGGGTAATGTCGGCGGCGTAATTGCCAAACTCTGCCCCCGCGTCGATTAACAACAAGTCGCCGTCGCGCAACTGTGCGGCGTTCTCGGTGTAATGCAACACACAGGCATTGTGACCGCCGGCGACGATGGAAGGGTAAGCGGAATGCCGCAAGCCGTGACGCATGCACTCATGGGACATTTCAGCTTCGATTTGGTATTCATGCATCCCTGGGCGGCAAACCTGCATCGCCCTCTTGTGGGCATGGACTGACACCTCGACAGCTTTGCGCATTGTTTGAATCTCGTCTGGACTCTTAAACAAACGCATTTCATGCACTAGCCGGTCCAAAGCGACGAATTCCTCGGGCGGTTTAGCCCCAGTGCGCGTTTTGCCGCGCAAGGTGTTGACTGCTGCCATCACTTGGCGGTCCAGTTCCTTGTCAACGCCAATGGGATAATTGACCGTTTGCTTACCGTCGAGCAAGGTTGGCAGGGTTTCGGCAAAATCTTCAATGGGTAAAGCCTCATCCGCCCCAAATTTTTCTTTCGCGCCTTCCAGCCCAGCGTGTTTACCGGTCCAAATCGCCTTGGTTTCGTCGTATTTGCGGCAAAACAGGATGAACTCCCCTTGTTCGCGTCCCGAGGCGAACACCGCCACCGCTTCCGGCTCGTCGAATCCAGTCAGGTAGTGAAAATCGCTATCCTGACGGTAGGGGTATTCCACATCCCTGTTCCGTACTTGGGCTGGCGCACTCGCCAACAGGGCAATGGCATTTTTTTTCATATGCCGCATCAAGGCCTTGCGCCGTTGTTTGAATTCTCCAAGAGTGATCATACGGTGACTCGTTTGAGTGGATATGCGATATTTTGCATGAAAGTGCCTTGTGGACCGTTTATTTATTATTTATGCTACCACTTCGGCTGGACTAGCCGAAAGCAAACTTTGAAACATCTGGGGCTACTAAATAATGAATGAAATTAAATCGCCGATCAAAGTCCACCTCCTTGGCAAGGAATATCCTATTGTCTGCCCGCAAAACGAGGAGCATGAGCTTTTGATCGCGGCACGCTATCTGGACGACAAAATGCGACAGATTCGGGACACGGGCCGTGTTTTCGGTGCCGAGCGCATAGCGGTAATGGCCGCACTCAATATAACGCACGAATTCATTCAGTTGCAGCAGCAAAACCGACTGCTTGCCGCCGGACTGAGTGAACAGGCACCTGCCACGCATGAAAACTGAAATTGTTGATGATTTGAGTTGCGCTCAATTGGCAACCAAGTAAAATAGCAAGTTAAGGTGTTCCCTGCGGCGTTTGCAGTTCGCTGGGTTTTTTCTTGAGCCTAATTCCTAAGCCAGGGACAGAAACGGTCATTGATGTGAGCATGTCCGCAACGTGCGGAAAGCCTAATTCCTTGACCAGCACGTCCCACCTGAACCTCCGGTTCAAGGGCGAAAGCGTACTACGGCGCAGGCGGAGGACACCTCCCCCAAATCCACCATCATGTGGCTTTTATTAATTGCCAAGGCGCAAACTGCATAAAGCAATGAAACATTGGCTAATGAAATCCGAACCGGGAGAATTCGGCATAGATGACTTGGAAAGCCGCCCCAGCCAAATCGAAGCTTGGGATGGTGTGCGGAATTACCAAGCGCGAAACATGATGCGCGACGCAATGAAAACCGGCGATCTGGTTTTTTTCTACCATTCCAATTGCGAACCCCCCGGCATCGTTGGCATTGCCCGCATTGTCCGTGAAGCCTACCCAGACCCTACCGCCTTCGACCCCAACAACAAGCATTTCGACCCTTCCAGCAAACCGGATGATCCACGCTGGTTCATGGTGGATGTGCAATTCGTCCGCAAATTGAAACGCACCATTGCGCTGTCGGAACTAAAAAACAAACCTGAATTAGAGGGTTTGGCTTTGCTACGCAGGGGCAACCGGCTGTCTATCATGCCAGTCGAGGAAAAAATGTGGGAATACATTTTGACGCTTGACATAGAGACTTTACAGGATACGTGATGTCGATTCGTAGGGGCGGGTTCCAAACCCGCCCGGTTTCGTTCAAAATGAGAATTGCTGTTATTGCCTAGGCTGGCATTGCGCAATTCTTCCCCCTCTGCAAAGGGGGGCGTATATACAGCGTTTTCATCTTCTAACAGTAACTAAAAAAGGTTGACATTCAAGCATGTCTCTGGTTTTGCATGATAATTTGCAATAGCATAAGATATTTATAGTCAATATTTGATGTTGAAAACGCTGTAACCACACTCAAAAATCCCCCGGCCGCAGAGACCGGGGAATGTTGGCAAAAAATAGCTTTTACTTCGGTGCTGCGGCTCTCTTGCTGCTGACAAAAGCGTAAAGCTCTTCAATGCCTTTAGAGACCTTCTCGTTAGCTTTGAACGACGGCATTGCGCCTTTTCCTTCTAAAACAATCTGCGAGAATGCTGCCTTGTCGGCGGTCTTCGGGCTAGTCAACAGGTTGGGGAACGCAGCGGAACCCTGGAGATTTCCCCCGTGGCAAGTTTCGCAACGTTCGCGCTTGTAAAGCTTTTCGCCCGCGGCAATAGCTGCCTCATCCGCTAGTGCCGATTGTGCGACACCGGCTAGAAATGCACCGGCTACGATGGCTCCGATTAAAGAAATTTTCTTGTTCATTATTTTTCCTCTTTTATGCATAAGGTGGTTGAAGCTCCCGGTGCCAACGTTGTCGCTCCCCTAAAACAGCAACCGGGTCTGGTTAGTAATTCCGTCGCTTTATCGGCAACCGGTGAATTATATTATTGCCGAGCCTCCACCGCCAATGTTGCTTTTCTTATTCAGCAATTCTCAAACTGAGAATTGCTGGTGAAACCAAGAACGGACGCAAGAAAAGGGCATTTCATGTTACGATAAGCAATTGTAAAAAAACTTCACCCTTAGAGGTAGCGAATACCATGAGCGAACAAAAAATCAACGACGCGCTGGATGCTTTGCGTGAGGAAGGAGACCGTCTCGACAGCCCGGAAGCCAAGGAACGGCTAACGAACCTAGTTGACAACATAGAGCAAAACGTCGATTACACTGGCTTAAGTGTGGACCACCAGGATTTAGTCGAAGACGTGAAGGATGCCATTACCCACTTTGAAGTCGAGCATCCCAGCATCACCGGCCTACTTAACGAAGTCATGATGACTCTTGGCAACATAGGGATATAGAGCCGGTACATTTCGCTACTTCGCTGGGTGAAGTTCGGGTGGATAATACTCTTCCCCCAACTGTCGCATTTGCCTAAGTATCCATTCCCGCCTTTTGAGCACATAGGCAGATGGGTTATCGGCTCTTAGCTTCAGCGGGTTTGGCAATACCGCAGCCAACAGGGCGGCCTCGCTGGGTTCTAGCCGGGCGGCGGACTTTTTGAAAAAAGCCTGGCTAGCCGCTTCTACGCCGTAAATCCCATCCCCGAACTGGACAATATTCAGATAAACCTCAAGAATTCGTGGTTTATCCCACAACAGTTCAAGCAGGATGGTCAAACCAGCCTCCAGCGACTTGCGAAAGAAATTACGCTGCGGGTAGAGGAATAAGTTCTTTGCCGCCTGCTGGGAAAGGGTGCTACCTCCACGAATGCGCTTACTGTTTTGGTTACGTTTGAATGCTTGCGCAATGGCTTTGAAATTGAAACCATGATGGCGGATGAATGACTGGTCTTCGGCTGCGAGTACAGCTTGGCCCGCTGCCGGGGAAATTTTCGATAAACCTACCCACTGCTGGCGTAAATTAAAATCCACCCTGCCCTCACGCCACGCTTCAAACTCAGCCCTGAGCATAAACGCACTGGTGGGCGGTGGGACCCAACGCATCGCCAAGACTGCCCCCGAAACTGAGAGCAAAACGACCAGAGCCATTTTGACAATGAACCGACCGACCGAAAACTCTCTATGCGCGTGATTCCTCGCCATTAAAAAAATCAGGTGGAAGGATGGGTTTCCCGCCAGTAACTGCTGCCCCAAACTTGCACATAAATGCCCCCGCTTACTAGGCTGGTTCCAAGCACAATTGCAATCAGAATTACAAGCAGCCCGTCTGGCAACGGGAAGACGCTTTTACTAAACAACACCGAAACAACTAGTAGCAGTTGGAAAAACGTATTGACCTTGCTTGTCCAATGGGGTTGGCCCTCAAAGGGCCTAAGCAAGAAATAATAGGCAATAGCCCCTGAAAGGATGATCATGTCGCGCAATATCACGGCAACGGTCAACCATAAGGGAACCAAGCCCATCCAAGACAAACTTAGAAAGGTTGACACAAGCAACAATTTGTCGGCCAACGGGTCCAAATAGGATCCTAAGCGGCTCTGCCATTGATAATGCTTGGCTAGAAAACCATCCAGCCCATCGGATAACCCTGCCAAGACAAACAAGCCCAAAGCAAGGTTGAAGCTTCGCTCCAACAGAAAATAATTTACCGGATAAACAAGTAAAATACGAAACACCGTAATAATGTTAGGAATATGTCTGGCATCCACGATTACTCACCTTTTCGCAAGCCGTTAAAGCATTAGCACGGTACAATAGCACAACGCAGTTGAAAGGCGTTATAGTCCATCCTGGATCAGCAATTATCATTTTGGCATGACTGGCGCATTCTTGGTGGGCTTGGCGGCCAAACCGAGTCGGTCTCGACGGTGTATCCTAGACCTTGGCACTGCCTCCAAGGCCGACTCGGTTTTCAACACCCTTCGGCTTACGCCAAAATGAGAATTGCTGATTCTGGATACAGATCCAAACAACCATGATTCTTAACAAATAAAATAATGAGGTGGCGGCATTGAACACAACCTTTGACCAGGGTCTCAGTTACAAAGGCGCCGGCGTTGACATTGAGGCTGGCGGTGCATTGGTGGAACGGATCAAACCAGTAGCGGCAAGAACCTGGATTCCTGGGGTGTTGGCCGGACTGGGAGGCTTCGGCTCCCTATTCGAAATCCCGGTGGATCGTTACAAAAAACCTGTACTGGTGGCTGGAACTGACGGAGTGGGCACCAAGCTAAAACTAGCCATCGAATCTGGCCGGCATCAAGGCGTAGGCATCGACTTAGTGGCCATGTGCGTCAACGACATTGTGGTGCAAGGTGCGGAACCCTTGTTCTTCCTCGACTACTACGCCACAGGCAAGCTGGACGTGGATACTGCCGCCGCCGTGGTTGAAGGCATCGGACGGGGCTGCGAAATGGCAGGCTGTGCGCTGGTCGGGGGAGAAACAGCCGAAATGCCCGGCATGTACCGGCAAGGCGAATATGACCTGGCCGGCTTTTGCGTTGGCGTGGTGGAAAAAGACGAAATCCTCGATGGCAAGCGTATAAAACCCGGCGATGTGATCATAGCGCTGCCTTCCTCAGGCCCCCATTCCAATGGCTATTCCTTGGTTCGCAAGGTTCTGGAGCGTGCCGGGGCAAGCCTCAGCGACAATCTGGACGGCAAACCCCTAGGCAATTGGCTGCTGGAACCAACCCGAATCTACGTCAAGCCGCTGCTTGCGCTACTCAAGACCCTGCGCGTCCATGGCCTAGCCCACATCACCGGCGGTGGAATAACCGAAAACCTGCCTCGTGTCTTGCATCCTGGCACCCATGCACAGATTGACCTAGACGCATGGAAGTTGCCAGCGATTTTCCAATGGCTGAAAATTGAAGGTGGCGTGGAAGAAGCCGAAATGTTGCGCACCTTTAATTGCGGGGTAGGCATGATCGTAATCTTGAGCGAAGAAAACCAAGCCGCAGCGTTTGAAACCTTGCGGTTACACGGCGAAAGGCCCGTCGTCATTGGCAAGGTCATTTCCGGCGAACCTAGCGTATCCTTCACGGGTAGGCTGTAGATTTAGTTTTGATGGGGTTGGAATGGAGTTATCGGTTGTCATACCTGTCCGTAACGAAGCGGAGAACATTGCATTATTGCTGGACGAAATTAGCCAAGCATTAGACGGTCGCTATGAATTTGAAATCGTGTATGTTGATGATGGCAGCACCGACGACACTTTGCCCCACCTGATTGCCTTGCGACGAAGCTTTCCCCGCTTGCGGATTTTGCGCCATCGCCAAGGCTGCGGCCAGAGCACGGCACTTTTGACCGGAATCCGGGCCGCACATGGGGAAGCCATCGCCACGCTAGACGGCGATGGACAAAACGACCCGGCAGACATCCCCCGCCTGCTGGAAGCCTTGCGGGAATTGTGCCTGGAAAACCCGAAGGCAATGGTGACCGGCCACCGCAAACGCCGCAAGGACACTGGCTGGCGCAAGTTTTCCTCGCACGTCGCCAATGCCGTGCGCGGAAGCCTATTGGGCGACAATACCCCGGACACAGGTTGTGGGTTGAAAGTGTTCCCACGCGATTTGTTTTTGCCATTGCCTTATTTCGACCACATGCACCGCTTCCTGCCTGCACTGGTCCAACGCGCCGGGGGCAAGACAATTTCAGTGGAAGTCAACCACCGCCCGCGTTTGCATGGCGTGTCCAAATACGGCACATGGCATCGGCTGTGGGTGGGCATTGTGGATATCATCGGGGTGATGTGGTTGCAGCGCAGGGCGTTTGTGGTGGAGGTTGAGGAATTAGACTTTATCGGAAACCGTCAACTTACGCAGTAACAGGGTGACTACTCACAAGGTTTCCGATAAAGTCTATTGAAAGAAAGTGTCCGCAACTTGAAAATTGTTGAAGGTGGCCTGATTTTTCTTATCAAACTTTTATTAAGAGGTAAATTGTGATTAAGTGCTGGATTTGCGGTGATGAAGGAACCACAGGCGAGCATATTATAAAAGCGTTAGATTTGAAGTCACTTTACAAGAATGTGTCTCAAAGGCATCCCCTTTTTCTTCATACTAATGTAAGAAGAAATCAACGAATCGGCAGCATCAATAAATCTGACAAGCTCAAGTCTAAAGCACTCATTTGCAAACATTGCAACAACGCTAGAACTGCCCCACACGATAATGCTTGGCATCCATCGTCCCTGTCAAAGCAAATTCGTTTTGATACTATTTAGCTGTTAAGAGTCAGAGGTTGTAATATATACATAGAGGTGGGGTGACTTTTAAAGGGATATGCAGTATTGAGATTTGCAGCACTTTTACACTTCAAAATTGCCGTATCGGTAACTAACCATAATGAGTTGCTCTTAGCGTTGCGTCGTTACGTCCTTGCGTGAGTAAAAAATCTAAGCACAATTGCACAGCCAAGCAACATACAGCGTTTTTAATATCGAATAGTTACTTGTTGGGTTATACCATTTTGCAAAGCACAGACACACAGGATAGTTTGAATGAGTGTCCTTTATTATTTTCCTTTGTTAAGAAAAAACGCTGTACATGAATGCAAATCGGGACTCCTAGCGGTGAAAAAAATGGCACATAGGCCGTTTTGACGGTCAACAAAAGACGTTGTCAAAACGACGGAACACGCCTGTTGCGCCCTACCGCGTTGAGGGAAG